>JAAYRM010000108.1 GCA_012518745.1 Tissierellia bacterium | reverse complement strand
TGCCCCGAGCATTTGCAATTATATACAAATGAGGAATCCCTAAAGCATATAATAATCAATATCATCGATAACGCTATAGGGGCAATAGATGGGGATGGTTGGATTCATATATCCGGCGAAAAGGTAGATAAGGGTATTATCTTAAGGTTCCAGGATTCGGGTAAGGGCATAGAACAGGAGAAGGTGGATGATATATTCAATCCCTTCTTTACCACCAAGAAGGCGGGCGAGGGGATTGGCCTAGGTTTATATATAGTCTATAATGAGATACAGAAACTTGGAGGTACAATAGATGTAGATAGCCGACATAATATAGGAACGACCTTCGAGGTATTCTTACCGGAGGGACAGAGGGGTGATATGCATGAAGGACTTTAAGATATTGGTGGTAGATGATGAATATGAGCAGAGGGAAGTATTTCAAATAATGTTGGAAAATGAAGGCTATACCGTATATACATGCGCTTCAGCTGAAGAGGCGTTAGATGATATTGCGGATAGGAATTATGATCTGGTATTAACCGACCTCAAGATGAAGAATATGAACGGGTTGGAATTACTAAATGAGATAAAGCGCATAGATAAGGGCATAGAGGTTATCTTGGTAACTGGTTACGGCACTGTTGAAAGTGCCGTGCAGGCGATGAAGAAGGGTGCCTTTAGCTATTTTATAAAGAGCCATAATCCAGAGGCATTGCTGATGGATATAGAGAAGATCACTAGAATAAAGAGACTCGAACAGGATAATCTTGTACTCAGAAATCAGATGAGGGGGGAAGAATTTGTAACTGGTAGCAAGAATAAGGCTTTCAAACAGATCCTAGACATAGCATATAAGGCAGCCGATAGCGATTTGAGCATATTGATTCTAGGAGAATCCGGCACCGGTAAGGAGATCCTGGCTAGGTATATCCACGAAATTAGTCCTAGGAGTAGGGGCCATTTCGTTGCTGTAAACTGTCATGCCTTCACCGAGGGGCTATTGGAGTCGGAGCTCTTCGGGCATGAAAAGGGGGCATTCACGGGTGCTATTGAGAGGAGGATAGGTAGATTTGAAGAGGCTGATGGTGGAACCCTCTTCCTAGATGAGATAGGGGATATGGCCTTGAGTACCCAGATAAAGTTATTGAGGGCTATAGAGACTAAATCAATAGAGAGGATAGGAAGCAATAGAAGCATACCCGTAGATCTGCGGTTCATTTCCGCAACCAATAGGGATATATCCCAGGCGTTGGAAAAGGGTGATTTTAGGGAGGATCTCTATTATAGGATAAATGCAATAACGGTAGAAATTCCCCCGTTAAGGGATAGGAGAGAGGATCTAGCCCATCTAATAGATTTTTTCTTCGGCAAGATAGAGTTTGAATTGAAGAAGAGGATAGTCAGGATAGAGGATGGGGTGAAGGAATTTCTGTTGAGCTATGATTATCCTGGGAACATACGGGAACTGAAAAACATCATAGAAAGGCTGGTGGTATTGTCCGAGGGTGGTATCATTCGAGTTAGGGATCTACCGGTGGATGATAAAGGGCCGGGTATTACAAATGCCCTTGGTTCTAAGATGGCATCGCTAAAAGATGCTAGGGGGCATTTCGAGGCCAAGTATATTGGAATGGTATTGGATGAATGCGATGGCAATATTACGAGGGCTTCAGAGTATCTACAGATAACGCCTAGACAACTCTATAATAAGATTTCAGAATATGATTTAAGACAGGAATAGGGATTAAGAATATGAAATTAATTTCAAGTTTGAAATTAATTTCATACCTCTACGATGGAATATCTACGATGGAATATCCATCATAATCCGACTGATGGATCGTGCATTCCCGTTATATCACATGTCTCCTGGGTTTTCCATAAGGATATGGGGGCTGGCATTGTTCTTGCAATTATATATGGGCGTACAGGTATATGAATACACCTGTAAAAAAACACGGGAGGAGCGTTATAATCATGGATTTATTTTATCAGGTAGTCGATTGGATCAATGATTTGGTTTGGGGTCCATATATGATCGCTTTATTGGTGGGAACGGGGGTATTTCTAAGCATAAGATTAGGATTTATTCAGGTATTTAAATTCCCCTATATATATAGAAACACCATCAAGAAGGCCTTCGTTAAGGATGATGAAGGGGAAGGGGATATAACTTCAGCCCAAGCAGGATTGACCTCCATAGCTGCTGTAGTTGGAACCGGAAATATAGCCGGGGTTGCTACTGCGGTAAGTATAGGAGGACCAGGTGCATTATTCTGGATGTGGGTATCGGCATTCTTCGGAATGGCAACTAAATTTGCCGAGGTTACATTGGGCATCCATTTTAGGGAGAGAAGGGGAGATGGAAGCTTCTCGGGTGGCGCCATGTACTATATAGAAAAGGGAATAGGACAAAAGTGGATGGCGGTATTTTTTAGCATCATGGTAATTATAGCTTATTTTATAGTAGGTGCTATTGTAGATACTCATACTATCGCCATGTCCGTACAGGAGCAATGGGGTGTTCAACCGGTTATTACGGGAATAGTATTTGCGATTCTATCCGGCTTGGTAATCCTGGGAGGAATCAAAAGGATAGGGGAGGTATGTCAGTTCCTAACTCCTATCATGAGTGGACTATATATAGTAGCTGGGCTTGCTATCATAATATTAAATATAGATAAGGTACCGGGAGCGTTCTACGATATCTTCAGTACCGCATTTAATCCCGCATCGGCAACAGGAGGATTTGCTGGGGCCACGATGGCGAGGATGATAACCATAGGAACCGCTAGGGGACTATTCTCCAATGAGGCTGGAATAGGCAGCTCGCCCATCATTCACTGCAGTGCTAAGGTAAACCATCCAACTGAACAGGGAATTTGGGGTGCAATAGAAGTCTTTGTAGATACCCTGATAATTGGAAGTATAACGGGACTTGCCATAGTAATATCCGGTGAGTGGGTTACAGGGGTATCCGGGGCAGCCTTGACCATGAGGGCCTTCGGTAATACATTGCCAGGGAATATAGGTAGCTATATCGTATTGATATCGGCCATTCTCTTTGGCTATTCCTGTTTGATATCCGCAAACTACTATTGTGAAAGAGCGGGAGACTATCTATTTGGTAGCAAGGTCATAGTTCCCATGCGTGTGCTTTGGGTAATATTTATAGTCATAGGCTCAATGGGAGGGCTCGAATTCGTATGGGATCTAGCAGATGCAGCTAATGGCTTGATGGCCATACCTAACCTGATAGCTGTAATCATGTTGAGCGGAATGGTAGTTAAATTGACCAAGGAATTCTTTGATAAGGAAAAGGAAAAGATCTAAAGGACATAAACTATTATTTTAACCTACCTCCCCCTTCGAGGCAATGCGCGGAGCCATTGCAATTGGATTGGGGAGGTAGAACCAAGTTAAGCAATGCATATGAGGATTAGAATTGCATATATCTAAATACATAATGGAGATAATAGTCTTAGGAGGTATGGATATGAAAGGTGAAAAGGTAAGGGTAATACTCTGGGGCATCGGTGCTATGGGAAAGGGAATGGCAGAGATGTTGCTCGATAAAAAGGGAGTAGAGATAGTGGGAGTTGTAGGCAGGACCTACAGGCTTGGAAAGAGCATGTATGAATATCTAGATGTAGAAAGGGGAGATAGACCCGATATCATAATAGGGGAATACGATGAGGTAATACAGGAGGGGGCAGCCGATATAGTGCTGATATCCACCAACTCATTCGTTGCAGATTCCTTCGATAAGATCAAATACTGCCTAGAGAAGAAGATAAATGTAATATCTACCGCAGAGGAAATGGCCTATCCATATGCACAGGAACCGGAGCTATCAAAGGAAATGGATAGATTGGCCAAGGAGAACAATGTTTCCGTATTGGGGACGGGAATAAACCCTGGACTGATAATGGATTTATTGGTCATAACCCTTACGGGTGCATGCATAGACGTAGATAGCATAAAGGCGGAAAGGATAAACAACCTATCCCCATTTGGACCAGCCGTAATGCATGGACAGGGTGTGGGAATTGGGGTGGATGAATTCAATGAGAGGGTAGAGAAGGATGAACTGGATGGGCATGTTGGATTCCCAGAATCCATTGGAATGATTGCCAATGCCCTGGGTTGGAAACTCAGTGAAGAGGTCGAGCTCAGCAGGGAACCCATAGTATCGAGCGTATATAGAAAATCCCCTCATGCGGAAGTGCAAGCAGGCGATGTGGCCGGTTGCAATATGAAGGGCTATGGGAAGGTAGATGGGGAATTGAAGATAGAGATGCTCCATCCACAGCAGGTAGAACCCCAGTTGGAAGGCGTAGATACGGGGGATTTCATAAGCATAAAGGGAACCCCGAATATAGATATGGCAATAAACCCAGAAGTGCCGGGTGGAATTGGAACCATCGCAATGTGTGTCAATATGATACCCCAGGTTATAAATGCCACCCCGGGGCTGAAAACCATGATAGATCTTCCGGTCCCAAGGGCTATAATGGGTGATATGAGGGAATTAATAGATAGGTAGAGGAAAGGAAGGGATATATATGGAAGCCAAAAAAGGTGATTGGGTAAGAATTCATAATATAGTACTCGAGGCAGGCCAAAGGGCCCCTAATATACCCGAAGATACCCAGAAGGTCCCATTAGAACTATGGGACAAGGGGTTTCTATTAAATCTGGGTGCAAATATAGGGGATGAAGTAGAGATAGAAACCTATATAGGAAGAAAGGTAGAAGGAACCCTTATAGAGGTAAATCCGCATTATGAACATGATTTTGGAAAATGTGTTCCGGAGTTACTCTATATAGGCAAGCAGGTACGTGACCTGCTCGAAGAGGGGGATGGTGAATAAAATATGGGCAAGGATATGAGTTTTGAGGCGGTAATGGCGAGGAATAGCCAGATAATGAAAAATGCGGTGGGAATAGACTACGGAGAATTTGAGTCCGGAAGTATAGCCTTCGATTATGAAAGAATGATGGAGGAGACCGGCTATAGTCTTCAGGAAATAGAACGGATACAGGGTGAAACTGGGGTAGGAAATACTCCAATACTTGAGCTGAGAAACCTGACCAGATTAGCACGGCTATATGCGCCAGAGGGTAAAGGGGCGAGGATATTCATTAAAGACGAGGCAGCCAATCCATCTGGGAGCTTTAAGGCTAGAAGGGCAGCAACGGCATGCTACCATGCTAAGAGGTTAGGGTACAAGGGTGTAATCGCTGCTACCAGTGGAAACTATGGGGCTGCGGTAGCTAGTCAGGCGGCCATGAGGGGTTTGAAATGTATAATAGTGCAGGAATGCTATGACTCTAGGGGTCTAGGTCAACCCGAAATTATAGAGAAGGCTAGAAAATGTGAGGCTTATGGGGCGGAAGTAGTGCAGCTTAGCGTAGGCCCTGAACTATTCTATACCTTCCTAGTATTATTAGAGGAGACCGGATACTTCAATGCCTCTTTATATACCCCATTCGGTATAGCGGGGGTAGAGACCTTGGGATATGAGATATCGAGGCAATTCAAGGAAAGGGAAGGTAGAAATCCGGATGTAGTGGTAGTAACAAATGCAGGGGGTGGCAACCTGACGGGAACTGCAAGGGGATTAATCAAGGCAGGGGCCACGGATACAGAGGTAGTAGGAACGAGTGTAAGCCTACATGGACTTCATATGGCAAGCGATACCCAGTTCAATAGGAAATCCTTTACCACGGGCCATACGGGATTTGGAATACCATTTGCTACCTGGCCGGATAGATCCGATGTGCCGAGATCGGCAGCAAGGCCTCTGAGATATATGGATAGATATGTAACTGTAAACCAAGGTTCCGTATTCTATATGACCGAGGTATTGGCTCAGATAGAGGGATTGGAGAGAGGGCCAGCGGGTAATACATCCTTGGTAGCTGCATTTAAATTAGCGCAGGGAATGGACCAAGATAAACTCATAATAGTACAGGAGACCGAATATACGGGCGCAGGAAAGCATATCCAACCTCAACTCACATTTGCCAAAGAAAATGGTATTCAGGTATTAATAGGAGATCCTGCAGATGAAATACCCGGTGAAAACATAATACTACCTAAAGACCCAAGCTATATAGATAATGAGGAAATTGAACTAGATAGAACCAGAAGATCATATATTAGAAACTGCATTCAAAACACCAAAGTGGATAGCATAACCGAAGAGGATATGGAATTCTTAATAGAAGATGCTAAAGCAAGCAAGGAATTTGTTGAGAAGGTGTTGGATGAATTTGAAGTAGAATATTAAATTATAGAAGCTATATTAAATTGATTAAAACCTAATATCATTTGATATTAGGTTTTAATCATCTATAGATCGATGTTTTTATTTGGAAAACCCGTCATAATGAACCTTATCGAAGGCCAATTCCTCTTCTTCGTGTGGATCCTTGACCTCATCTGGGTAGCCAATGGAAATAATGGATTCTACCCTTAGGTTTTTCGGTATAGATAGCATTTCCTTAATTGTCGATTCGATTGGCTCTTCATCCAGATTGAACCTTTCACGTATTTGAACCCAACAGGATCCAAGCCCCAAAGACTCAGATATCAATTGTATGATGATGGATATTATGGAGGCATCCTCTATCCATATATCCGTAATACTGGGATTTGCTAAGACCACTATGGCTAGGGGGGCGTATTGTACATGATAGGAAGCACTTCCCCTA
>JAAYRM010000107.1 GCA_012518745.1 Tissierellia bacterium | reverse complement strand
CATATATATGTTATTATTCTATTATATAAGGTATATTTATAATGTGGGTCGCTGTATAAAAAAATATTAATGAATCGCTCGATAGGGGGTTAAAAATATGAATAGAGAGATTGATGCAAGGGGCAAGGCCTGTCCCGAGCCGGTAATTATAACTAAAAAAGAATTGGATAAAATAGATAGTGGAAGTGTTATCACCATTGTAGATAACGAGATAGCAAAGGAAAATGTTTCAAAGCTAGCTAATAGCCTAGGGCATCAGTATACGGTTGATAAGAGGGATGAAGATGAATATCATATCCATATAATCAAAGGGCAGGGCTCAGGAGTAATTAGGGAGGTTTCCAAGGATGATATCGAGGATATAACCATAGCATGCACCTCTGATACCATGGGCAAGGGTTCGGAGGAGCTGGGGGAGATACTCATAAAATCCCTTTTCTACACCATGACAGAACTCACCCCATATCCATCTACAGTGATACTCTATAATGGCGGGGTTCATCTAGCGTGTGAGGGTTCAGAGGTATTGGATGATTTAAAGCATTTGGAGGAAAATGGGGTGGAGATAATATCCTGTGGAACATGCCTAGATTACTTTGAGATCGCTGATAAGCTTCGGGTGGGTGAGGTTTCAAACATGTACACCATATACGAAAAGCTAAAGGAAAGCACGAAACTAGTAAATATAGGATAGGAGAATATCGATCATGAGGGATAGGGAATTTGGAGTCATCACATTTAAATCTACACACCATGCAATGAGGGGGGAATCCATATTTAAGAAGGACAACCTAGATTTTAAGATGATACCTACCCCAAGGGAGATAACATATAGCTGTGGGTTATCCATCAGATTTGCTTTGGAGGACATATCCAAGGTAAGCGATATACTCGAAAAGCATGGAATGGATATCGAGGGGATATTTAGGTATCAAAGGGACCATATAGGTAGCAGGGTCACTAAATTAAACTGATTGTAGGTGGGATATCATGGATGATATATTGGGATTTGCTGATAGTATATTAAAATCGAAGGGTGGATACCTTAATATATTGGGCAAGGGTATAAGAATCCTTGCAATATTCATAGGTGCCAAGATATTGATAAAGCTAGCCGATATGGTAATAGACAAGGCACTTCAGCGGAAGAGGAAAAGGGTTTTTTCCACCGATGAAAGGAAAATCAATACTATAAACATCATGTTAAAAAATATAATAAAATATATATTCTATTTTATAGGAATTATGATGGTATTGGAGCTATTCGATATAAATACTACATCCATTTTGGCGACCGCGGGAATAGGGGGTTTGGCCGTGGGCTTTGGAGCTCAATCCCTAGTCAAGGATATAATTACGGGGTTCTTTATACTTTTTGAGGATCAGTATTCTGTAGGCGACTATATAGGTGTAGGGGATCTGGAGGGAATAGTTGAGGAATTGGGCGTGAGGACTACTAAGATAAGGGATTTTTCCGGCGAGCTGCATATAATTCCCAATAGCAAAGTGGAGATAGTCACCAATAAGACTAGAGGGGATATGAGGGCGTTGGTGACCGTAGATATAGCCTATGAAGAGGATATGGATAGGGTAATAGGGATCATAGATAGAACATGTGAACAGATAGGTAAGGCTAATAGCAATATAGTGGAGGGACCTACACTGCTGGGGATAAGTGAATTGGGAGAATCGAGTATAAAGCTAACTATAATTGCGAAGACCAATTCCATGGAGCAATGGGCGGTTGAAAGGGAGATTAGAAAAGAAATTAGAAGGGCATTTGATAGGGAAGGCGTAAAGATCCCATATTCAAAATTGATAGTACATGATCAATGATAGCCAAGGAGGGAATAGATATATGATATTGCATTACGAATTGGGGGATATCATAACGTTGAAGAAACCCCACCCCTGCGGTGAAAATAAATGGGAAATAGTTAGAACAGGGGTAGATATTAAACTAAGATGCCTAGGATGTGATAGGCAGATCTGGATACCTAGGGTTGATTTCGAAAGACGGGTTAGAAGGATCTTAATCGATGATAAATGGATAAGCATTGTAAATTATAAGGGGAAGGATTCATAAAGAAACCGGGGGTGTTTTTATTGAAATTTAATTATGCCGGAAGGATGGACAATATCAAAGCATCGGAAATCAGGGAGCTGCTTAAGCTAACCCAGGTACCGGGCATTATTTCCTTTGCAGGTGGGATGCCCGCTCCGGAATTATTTCCGGTAGATGCGTTTAAGGAGGCCAGCAAGGATGTCTTAGCTGAAAAAGGCTCAATGGCAATGCAATACGGCCCAACCGAGGGATATGAACCACTGAAACAGAAGATAGCGGAGAGGATGAAAAAGGTGGGGGTAGAGGCCGATCTAGATCAGGTGCTCATAACAAGCGGATCCCAGCAGGGCCTAGATTTTGCCGCCAAGGTATTCATAGATCCGGGGGATATAATCATATGTGAAAGCCCCACATATCTAGGTGCCATAAATGCATTCAAGGCCTATGAACCGCAGATCATAGAGATAGAGACCGATGATCATGGGATGATCATGGAAGACCTTGAAAAGGCCCTAGATAATAACGAAAATGTGAAATTCATATATGTCATTCCAGATTTCCAGAACCCCTCTGGGAGGAGCTGGTCAGTTGACAGGAGAAAGAAGCTGGTAGAACTAGCACATAAGTACAATACAGTTGTAGTTGAAGACAATCCATATGGGGAATTATTCTTTGAAGGGGAGATACAACCCTCCATCAAGCATTATGATACAGAAGGCAGGGTAATATTTTTAGGGACCTTCTCTAAGATACTCTCCCCGGGCTTGAGACTAGGTTGGACAGTAGCCGATAAGGAAATATTGAGCCATTTCATAATGGTCAAACAGGGCGCGGATCTACAATCTAGCACTATATCGCAGATGCAGATAGATAGGTTTTTAGAGATATACGATATAGAGGAGCATATAGAGAGGATAAGGACTCTCTATAGAAAGAGAAGGGACCTTATGATCCAGACCATGGAGGAGAAATTTCCAAAAGGGGTTGAATATACATACCCCAAGGGTGGGTTGTTTACCTGGGTCATCTTGCCCGAGTATATAAATGCGAGGGACCTGGCGGTTAAGGCGCTGGAGAAGGGCGTGGCCTTTGTCCCTGGGGGCTCCTTTTATCCAAATAAAAGCAAAGAAAATACCTTTAGACTCAATTATTCCAATGCAAATGAGGATATGATAATAGATGGAATAACGAGATTGGCGGGGGCTATAGGGGAAATGATGAAAGAATGAAAAAATCTTGAATTCAGGTATCATCGGTGGTATAATTGTATAGATACATCCTTGCCCTAATATTAGGGCCGTTAGTCCAAAAGGAGGTGAAGTAGATGAGAAAATATGAGGGTGTTTTTATATTCCTACCGAATCTAGAGGAAGAGGATAGGGAGCAGATATTTGACAGATTAAAAGGTGTTATAGAGAGTCATGGATCCATCACTAAAATTGATGAGTGGGGGAATAGAAAACTCGCCTATGAGATCGATGATTTGACCGAGGGATACTATATAGTAGTTGAGTTTGAAGCTGAGACATCGACCATTGATGAATTGGACAGGATATGTAAGATCACAGATGGTGTTATGAGGAACATGATAATTAGGGTCGATGAATAAAAAATAAGGTGGTGTTTTGGTTGAATAATGTGGTGTTAATTGGAAGATTGACGAGAGACCCAGAACTGAGGTATATACCTAATACGGGAACTGCCGTATCCAATTTTGCATTGGCAGTAGACAAACAGGTTTCCAGGGAGAAGAGGCAGGAGATGGAAGCCAAGGGACAACCAACAGCCGACTTTATAAACATCGTTGTCTGGGGTAAACAGGCGGAAAACTGTGCAAATTATCTAGCTAAAGGAAGGTTAACTGCTGTTCAGGGAAGAATTCAATCCAGAAGTTATGATGATAATGATGGCAACAGGAGATATGTAACCGAGGTCGTAGCGGAAAGGGTTCAATTTTTAGAATGGGGAGATAGTGACAGGAGACCAACTTCTGATAGTATCGATGATGGTTTTACAGATATAGGTGGCTTTGATCCTGCAGATGGCGATAACATTCCATTCTAAGGAGGTATATAGATGCAGAGGAAGTTTAGACCGAGAAAACGTATTTGCAATTTCTGTGCAAACAAAATTGCGACTATAGATTATAAAGATGTAAATACATTAAAAAAATATGTTACCGATAGAGGAAAAATTCTCCCAAGAAGAATCTCTGGTAATTGTTCAAAACATCAAAGGGAACTGACAAGGGCAATAAAACGTTCAAGGCAGATAGCATTGCTACCATATAGTGCAGATTAAGAGAGGAGTTTCCTCTCTTTTTTGTTTGACATACAATACCTTACTCTGTATTATCTTAATAAGACCATTTTTAATCATTGAATTAGACGGGGGATATATGATGGATAAAAGAGATTTAGATATAATAAAAAACCTAAGGACTATAGAATGGTTAAAAGGTGAAATACTATCCTCCGTAGCCTCATTATATAAGATTCTAGCCGATGGGGAATATGATGCGAAGGAGGATATAGAGGATTTAATCGCTAATGTAATACTTTCATCCCTTTTATTGAGTAAAAGGTTGGGCGTTGATTATGAGGATGTGGGCTCTAGTTTACTAGATAAGGTAAAACTGAATCTAATAGAGGAGCATAAGATAGAGCAATGGCATGGAGATTTGAGTGAACTGTTGGAATTTTTGATGTCTAGTTAGAATAGGAGTGAATGAACTTGAGGAAGGATGAGGGAAAAAGGAATGTATTTCTGGAGACCATACTTGCAATAGCGATATCGGTAGTCTATATGCTCGTGGTGATCTACTACATACCAGAACTCATGTTCCTGTACCCGGTTTATTTTATAATACTAGGGATTAGGCATGGCATAAATTATAATGTAACGGGATTATTAATATCGGCCTTAATTATCGGCATGGTAGTTGATATGGTATTCGCCATATCCATAATAATAGCCTTTGCACCCCTGAGCATCGTATTAAACTATACCATAGAGCGGAGAAGAAAATCGCTTGAGATAATATCATCTTCCACCCTGCTTTTGTTCATCTCATTTTTAATTATAATGATTGTAATGAAGGGTGTTACCGGTATAAGCCTGATCAATCAATTAGAGGAACGTCTTGCTCAACTATTGGATGGGCAAATGAATGCCTTGAAAAACATGGATCTATCTTCCTATGAGATGTTGAAGATAGGCGATGGATTGGAAGGGATTGTACAATATACGATATTGATCATGCCCTCCATAATGATAATATTTTCCCTAGCGATAGCCTATATCAATTACTTGATATCGGTGTTGATACTCAGAAGATGGGGATATGGGATCGTATCAATTCCTAGATTTTCTAGGTTGCAGTTACCTAGCAATATATTATTGGGAACGGGGATTATGTTTATCGGGGCTTTTATATTAAAGGGTTTAAAATTATTCTATTATGAAACCATACTCTTAAATATTACGGTGCTCATATTCTTTATATTTTTCATACAGGGTTTATCCGTGGTGGATTACAAACTTATAGCGATGAAGTTTCCAATATTTCTAAGGGGTATTATCATCATATTGTTGATGGTATTGTTGCCCTTTGGTTGGATCATATCGATTATAGGGCTTCTAGATGTCATAATTGATTTTAGAAAGCTTGGGCGGACTACGTAATTCCCAATAGGAGGATTATAATGAAGGAAAGCAATATATTCAACTGGAAGGATACAAAGGTATACCTGATAGTGATAGGGTGTCTTATAGCCATAATAGGCTACTATCAACCCATATTGGCCTTGATCTGGGCTATTGCCCTGGCCTATTTAATATATCATTATATAAGGACCATAGATGATAAGGAGAGGGAATGGACTAGATATATAGAGGAGTTGGTAGAAGAATTTGATTCGGTTACCAAGCATGCGGTATTCAATATGCCTTTCCCGTTAGTGATGTTAGAGATGGATGGGACCATCAGTTGGTATAATACCAGATTCATCGAGATGATCGATGAAAAGGATATATTGAACAAGGGGATAGAGGAACTGATACCTGAATTGGATATGGAGGAGATAGCCCAAGATCAGGGAGAAGCTTCTATAGATATACGATATAAGAATAGATACTATGATGTATATTATAATATAGTGGATATAGAGAGGACGATTAGTGAAAAAGGGAATATAATAATGCTATATTGGGTGGATAGGACAGCGGAGAAGAGGCTGAGCAATAGGTATCATGATGAACAGCTGGTGCTATGTCTAGCCTATGTAGATAATTATGACGAGGTCAGAAACTCAACTCCTGGGGTGTCCAGACCGTTGGTATTGGCTGAGATAGATAAGATCATAGGCTCATATGCTACGGATAACAATGGATTTGCAAGAAAATATGAAAATGATAGGTACCTATTGGTGTTTGAAAATAAGGACCTAGAGGAGATAAAGAAGAGAAAATTTGATATCCTGGATAGGATTAGAAAAATTGATAAGGGCAATACCATATCTATAACCCTTAGTATGGGAATAGGGGAAAATGGTAAAAATCCCAATAGAACCTATGAATATGCAAAGGCGGCCATGGATATCGCTTTGGGCAGGGGTGGAGATCAGGCAGTGGTTAAGCAGGACGATAATCTAAGCTTCTATGGGGGCAAAACCAAGGCGGTTGAAAAAAGAAACAAGGTCAGATCGAGGGTTATATCCCATGCATTAAAGCAACTCATAGATCAATCCGATCGGGTATTTGTAATCGGACATAGAAATGCCGATATGGACTCCTTTGGGGCTGCTATAGGGGTAATAAGGGCGGTCAGGAGCAGGGGCAAAAGGGGATATCTCGTATTATCAGGCCCAAATCCATCCATAATCCATATATATAATAGGATAAAGATGGAGGAACCGGAGTATCTGGATTCTATCATTCCCCCGGATAGGGCGATGGAGATGATGGATGAGTCCTCCCTACTGGTTGCAGTGGATAATCATAGGCCAAGTTTTACCGAAAAGCCCGAGCTGTTTCAACTGGCCGATAAGATAGTATTGATAGATCACCATAGGAGGGGAGCGGAGTTTATAGAGGATCCAGTGTTGACCTATTTGGAACCCTATGCCTCTTCGACTTGTGAGCTGGTGACCGAGATACTCTATTATATGCTCGATGATATGGAGATAAGCAAATTTGAAGCGGATGCATTACTAGCGGGGATAGCCATGGATACCAAGAACTTTACCTATCAGACGGGGGTCCGCACCTTTGAGGCCGCCTCGATACTGAAGAGGGCGGGCGCAGACACCGCAAGGGTGAAACAGCTGTTCAAGGACGATTTCAATACATTTTTGAATAAGGCGGAGGTAATTAGAAGATCTAAAATAGTATTTAACAGGGTTGCTATAGGTAAGTTGGATGAAGATATGGATGATTCCATATTGATTGCGGCCCAAGCAGCCAATGATCTGTTGAATATAAATGGCATAGAGGCTTCCTTTGTCCTAGCTAGGCTGAAGGAAAGAATCCATATAAGCGGTAGATCCCTGGGGGATATAAGTGTACAATTGATATTGGAAAGGTTTGGTGGTGGGGGCCATCTAACCAGTGCTGGGGCACAACTTGGAAAGATTTCGATGGAGGAAGCAGAGAAGAAACTTATAGATTCTATAGGAGAGTATCTAGAGGAAGGTGAAGAAGAATGAAGGTAATCTTATTAGAGGATGTAAAAGGAGTGGGGAAAAGAGGGGATCTAGTCAATGCCAAGACCGGCTATGCAAGGAATTTTTTATTTCCAAGGGAATTGGCCATAGAGGCAACCCCAAAGAATAGAAAGGAATGGAAGAAGCGACGAAAACTTGAGGAGGCTAGACGGGAAGAGGAACTTGAACAGGCCACCAAGCTCAAGGAGCGAATAGAATCGTTGAGTGTGGAATTAAAGGGCAAGGCAGGCGAAGGCGGCCGCCTATTTGGTTCCATCACATCTAGTGATATATCAAAGGCTCTGATGGAACAGCATGATATAGAGATAGATAGGCGAAAGATAGAATTGAAGGATAGCATAAAATCGATTGGGGAAACCGAGGTTGAAATCAGGGTTTATCAAGGGGTTTCGGCCGTATTAAAGGTAAAGATCGTGGAAGAGTAGAGAGGTGGTTTAATGGAAGCCCATGCACTAGGTAGAATTCCCCCTCATAGTCTAGAGGCGGAACAATCTGTATTAGGAGCGATGATTTTAAATAAGGAGGCCATAAATATTGCAATAGAACAGCTTCATCCGGATGATTTCTATAGGGAAGCCAATAAGGAAATATTTGAAACCGTGGTGGAGTTGTTCAACAAGGGTGAACCCGTGGACCTCATAACATTATCCGAGGAACTGAGGAGAAGGGGAACCTTGGAGAACATAGGAGGGGTTAGCTATCTAGCCGATCTTTCTGGGGGGGTAGCCATCACCTCAAATATAAAATACTATTGTAATATAGTAGAGGAAAAATCCATATTAAGGCGATTAATAGATTCCTGTGATGATATAATGGGCAAGAGCTACGAGGATAGCGAGGAAGTAAATGCTATAATCGAGCAGGCGGAAAAGAGTATATTTGATATTACACAGGGGAGGCATAGGGATGGATTTGTGCCCATAAAAGAGGTATTATTGGATAGCTTCTCCAAGATAGAGGAGATGGCTGCAAATCAGGGTCAACTAACCGGATTGACTACGGGATTTGTGGATATAGATAGCAAGTTATCCGGAATGCAGAAATCCGATCTGATCCTTCTGGCTGCAAGGCCCTCGATGGGGAAAACAGCTCTAGGAATCAATATAGCTGTAAATAGTGCCCTGAAAACCGGGGCCAGCGTGGCGATCTTTTCCTTAGAGATGTCTAGGGAGCAATTGGTGCAGAGGATGATAGCCTCATCTGCGCATGTGGATCTGCAGAAGATAATCGGTGGAAGGCTAGATGAGGATGAATGGATGAAGATAATAGATATAATGGCCCCGCTATCCCAGGTCGACATATCCATCGATGATACCGCAGGTATATCGCTGATAGAGATGAAGGCTAAGTGTAGACGCCTGAAACTAGAAAAGGGATTGGATTTGATAGTCATAGATTATCTGCAGCTTATGCAATCCGAGGGGCGGCAGGAAAATAGGCAGCAGGAGATATCGACTATATCAAGGGGCCTTAAGGCCCTGGCCAAGGAGATGGACTGCCCAGTAGTAGCCCTATCCCAACTATCACGTGCCCCGGAATTACGTACCTCGGATCATAGGCCCATCCTTTCGGACCTGAGGGATTCAGGTGCTATAGAGCAGGATGCTGATGTGGTAATGTTTCTATATAGGGATGACTATTATCATGAGGATTCGGATAAAAAGAATATCGGAGAAGTGATAATCGCAAAGCATAGGAATGGTCCAACTGGAACCGTGGAATTGGTATGGAAGAAGGAGTTTACCAAATTCCTGAACAAGGAAAACATTAGAAATGATTAGATTATATAGATTAGAATTATATCTATAATTCATATGGGGGAAGTAGTCGCTATGAAGATAAGAGGTAGGAGAGTTATAATAACCCCAATGAAGCTAGAGGATATTCATCTTATAACCAATTGGGGGAAACATGATAACCCTCTATTTTTTGACTATAATTTATCCCTATCGGCTCCTGGGGATTTAGAGGGATGGTATGATCACAAGGTTGCGAGGGGAAATAGCAGGTACTATAGTGTATTTAATGATGATTCCATATTTATCGGATACATTGGTATCAAGAATATAAGGAGATTGTGGAGGGATGCCGTATTAGGCGTGGTATTTGACCCCAATTACATAGATCAAGGCTATGGAACCGACGCTATCTCGGCCTATCTAGATTACTATTTTAATATGCTCAGGATGAGGACCATGTACCTTGAGGTGGCTGAATTCAATCAAAGGGCAATCAAATGCTATCAAAAATGTGGTTTTCGTATCGTAGACAGGTATCTGGATTTGTTTTTTGATCAGCATATAGACAGGAATAATATCTTTTTTTTAGAAGCAAGTACCGCATTTCAAATAATGGATGGAAAGATATATAATTATATCTATAAGATGAGGGTAGATAGGGATGTATATGGGGAATAGGGGTGAAACCATGAATTTTACCATTGAAACTACGGATATAGATTTAGGTGATACACCTATAGAGAATATATTTATAAACGACTATATGCCTATGGCAAAT
>JAAYRM010000106.1 GCA_012518745.1 Tissierellia bacterium | reverse complement strand
CATGGTATCGATTTGGGCTGGGTAACAATATTTGTCGTCACGATGATGAGCATGCCAATATTTGGAGAGGTTTTGAATGGCGATTCATGGAAGGTTGTACCCATCGATACCTTGCTATTCTTGTCTGCTGCATTGGCGATAGGCAAGGTGGCGACTATAACCGGCTTAAACGATTGGATAGTATCCTCCATATTGCCATCTACTGTACCCGATAATATATTTATACTTGGGTTATTGATAGCGATAATATCCATAGGCTTGCATATGATGCTGGGTAGCGTATTGGCGGTTATAGGGGTTGCAGTACCTACCTTTGTAACATATATGGGATCATCTACCATAAATCCCTTGGTACCCGCATTGTTGGTATATACGGCAGTGGCGTTTCACTATATTCTACCCTTTCACCATATAACGATGTTGGTGGGAATGGGGGAGGAATATGGCATGTACGATGATTCCTATACGATAAAGATGGGAATACCTCTCACCTTCGCGGTGATAATCACCATACTATTGGTCCAAATACCCTGGTGGCATATCATAGGGCTATTGTAATTGAACTCATTATAATTTACGATATTATCAAAACTCAGAGGAGGAAAAAATTATGAACATCTCACTTATATCCTTACTGGCTATTATATTCGTATTCGTCATAGGTGCATTTAAAAGGAATCCACTTCATCTAGGTCTACTAGGATTGCTCATTACCTATATTATTGGACGCATTGGAGGATTTACCGATGTGGAGATCATGGCCTTCTTCCCAACGACGTTATTTGTTCGGGTATTTGGCATAATGTTATTCTTCGGAACCGTACAGGCTAACGGTGCTATGGAGCTGTTAGCGAGAAAATTGCTCTCCAAGACCGATTCCAATATCAAGCTATTGCCATTCTATATATTTTTCATAGGAATCTTGATGGGTACCATCGGGGTCAATAGCCTTGCGGGGATAGCCATTCTTAGCGGAATAGGGATATCCTTGGCATTAACATCCGGGGGAGACCCGCTATTATTTGGGATCGCCGGTGGATATGGGGTAGTGGCTGGGTGCTACAGCCCGATAAATGAATTTACCGCCAACATCATTACAGCGGTGGATAGCATTGGGCTAAATACAAACCTTTTCCTAATATTTATGCTTGCCATAGTAACATTTACCATCAGCTTTGCTATAATATATTTTATTATGGGTGGGCATAGGGCAGAAGGAGGGCATGGAGATCTAGCTAAGGACGATATACCCGATTTCAACCGAGATCAAACCATCACCCTATTGGGGATCCTGGGTATCCTAGTATTGGTCATATTCCTAGGAATCGATGTGGGTTGGGCAGGACTTATAGTAACTATTATCTGCATATTATTGGGTGCTTGTAGATCTACGGATTCCATCAGAAATGTATCTCTAGTAGCACTGATCCTCATCAGTGGAGTAGGGGCATTGATAAATTTGGTATCCGAACTGGGAGGATTTGAACTGATGAGCACAGCCTTAGCCAGCATTATGAATGGTAGTACGGTTGCACCCGTGATGAGTATGACATCTAGCGTCATGTCATTGTTTACCATAGCCCGACTCTGTGTACTCACGTTGATACCTACAATCCCCGGTATTATTGAATCCGTTCCCGGGGCTTCAATCGATTTAGCTGTAATAGCTATTTCAGTTGGTTCCCTCGCCTCGAGCATAGGACCATTATCCTCTAATGGGGCATTGATTATGCAGAACCTCTCCCAGCAACTCGGGGAAGAGGAGGCTGCTAATTATTTTACCAAGCAGATGATTATGGGGGTTATAGGTGGAATCAATATAGCGTTAGCGCTATGGGTTATATCCCTACTGAATATCTTTTAACTAATCGATAGATACAATATAATCTGGCTATCCGTTTTCCAAGATTGAAAACTATTATCCTATATGGGAAACTTCTCGAGCTATTTTTCGAGAAGTTTTTCTATATATATCGTGATAGGAATTATATATATGGGTATTTGAAGCCGATATCCTAGATTATATTGGTGGGGATAAAATAGTTGGCACGGACATTGCAAGTTAATATAGATGTAAAAAACAATAATAGAAGATGGAGGCATGTATTATGAAATCGCATCAGGGAAGTGTCTGTGTTAATCTATCACAAGAAGATATGAAAGATGAAGTTTCTGTAGATCTACTTAAAGCACTTAGGGAAGGAGTCAAGCCGGCCCTAGGATGTACAGAACCTGTAGCATTGGGTTTAGCAGTAGCCGAAGCATATAGACATATTGACGGAAATTTAGAGAGAATAGATATAGAGCTTAGCCCAAATGTATATAAAAATGGTATGGGTGTTGGGATACCGGGAACTACTGAGAAGGGTTTAGTTTTCGCTGCAGCATTGGCCATAGCCTGTGGGGATGCCACCTTGGGCTTGGAGGTATATAGAAATGTAAGCGAATTCGATGTGGCTAAGGCAAGGGAGATTATAGAGACCAATGATATCAATATAGATGTAAATGCTAATGAGGGTACACTATATATAAAAGCTACGGTAAAGACGGATAAATCCGAAGGGGTATGTGTAATTAGGGACAACCATACGAATATAGTATTGGTCCAAGCGGACGATAAGGTTATTCTAAATAAGGAGTCCACGGAAGATAAGGTTAGCAAGAGTTCAGGCAATGGGCTATCGGATATAACCGTAAAGGATATAGTGGATTTTGTAGAATGTGTTCCCTTTGAAGATATAGAGTTCCTATTGGAAGGCGTAAAGATGAACATGGAAATTGCGCGCAAGGGATTAGAGGATGCTTCCGGCGTAGGACTTGGAGCTACCTTAAATAGTCTTATGGAAGATGGTGTAATGGGCAGGGATATGGTAAGCCAGGCTAGAATGTTGACATCAGCCGCTTGCGAT
>JAAYRM010000105.1 GCA_012518745.1 Tissierellia bacterium | reverse complement strand
GGGGGTGGCATTATTTTTAATAAGCGAAGATCATATATTATTCGGCGTCTAATCAGCAATAATGGGGAATATCCCGTTAAGGATATATCCCGGGAATGCGGGGTCACAGAGCGTACCATAAGGTATGATCTGGAGGAGATCAACTCACTTCTAACAAAGAAACATATCTCTATTCATATCATCATTCAATCCGGTAATATTGTAATCAAAAGCAATATATATAATAGGTTTGATGCCATCAAACGCATAAAGGAGATGGATTTAGATTTTTGTGAATACATACCCTCTGCTAATGAGAGGAGATATATAATCCTGCTGGAACTTTTCTTTGCAAGCGATTTCATCACGGTGGATTATCTATCCGAAAAGATGTGTATATCGTCGAGTACCATAAAGAACGATCTAGGAGAGGTAAGGCAATGGCTAATGAAAGCGGGTATTAATCCCCGGTTTGTGCCGAGTAAGGGGTTGTACATGGAGGGGGAGGAGAGGCTTATACGCAATGCGGCGCTCAAGATCTTTAGAAATGCCCTTGCGTTGGAACAATATATCGGGTTGATTAAAAAGGATACCTATGGATTTACAAGGAATTACATAGGCATAATGTTTGATCATATATTTGAGGATGAGCGAATCAAGAGGCTACGATATTGCATAGATAGTCTGCAACAGAAATTTGATATAATCTTTTCCGACTATATATATGCAGATCTGACCATATTTCTAGGGATCCTATTACGCCGTGTCCAATTAGGATATCATATCTCCATATCCAGGGAGGATGCGACTGAGATATCCAGGACCGATATCCACAAGAAGGTAGAGGCCCTTTCCAAATTGATATTCAAATATCTCGATATAAGCCTAGGGGATGACGAAATAATATATATCTCCCAATATGTACTATCCAGCGATACCGGTATTCCCCCGACGATATATAATTATCCATACCTGCTGGAGGATTATGTATATATAACGGATATGATAACGGAGGTAAGTGGATATTGTAATATCGATCTGACTAGGAATAGCAATCTATACAATGCGTTATCATCCTATGGACTGGCCCTATATTATAGACAGAGGTATCGAATTGAAGCGTATAATCCCTATATAGATGAGATAAAGGAGAACTACCCAGGGCTATTTGAAATCGTGAAATCGAGCATGAAATCGTTTAAACCGGATATGGAATATACCTTAACCGAGGCGGAGATAGGTTTTGTGACCCTATACTTTGCGTCGGCATTGGAGGAGCCTCAGAACAAATTGAAGGTCCTTGTCCTATGCGAGGTAGGGTTTCCCATCGGAAACCTACTAGCTACTAGATTAAAATTGATGTTCAATGTGGATGTGGTGGCTATAGAATATATTAGCCAGGCAGAGAGAGCATTATCTGAACATGAGGTGGATTTGATAATTACAACTTCGTCATTCACCCCAAGGAATATGCCATATGCCGTTGTAAGCCCCCTATTAACCGAGGAGGACATTCTATCCATTAGAAAATTGATTGAAAAGATGTCATATGGTTGTGGTGGGCTTGCTCTGTAGGGGATATTATGAATAGCTATAGGAGGATGGGAGGATGGCGGGTAGAAGGACGGCAGATAGGGGGATGAATGAGAGGATGGTGGATGGGATGAATAGGCTTGATATCATGACAAGGGATAGGGCAGAGGTAACCATAGAGATGCTATATGGGGATATGCAGCGACGAATCATCGCTAGTCCCCCGGGCTTATGTACCATAGGTATGCTATCCTCCTTTCTGAGGATATGCCATGCCCAGACATGTGGTAAATGTGCACCATGCAGGATAGGCTTAACTCAGCTTACGATATTGATAGAGGATATCATGGATGGAAGGGCGGAACGGGCAACGATAGATCTAATCGAAACGACTGCTAGGGTCATCTATAATACGGCGGATTGTGCTATAGGTTATGGAACAGCCGATATGGTTCTAAGGTGGGTAGTGGGCTTCAGGGATGAACTCGAGGATCATATCCTGCATCGGGGATGTTCATCTAGATCACACCAACTAATTCCCTGCATTTCCCTATGCCCTGCCGGTATAAATATCCCAGGATGTATGGCCTTAATCGCTGAGGGAAGGTATGATGAGGCGGTCAGGCTGATTAGGAAGGATAATCCGATGCCAGCGGTATGCGCCCTGGTATGTGAGCATCCATGTGAAATCAAATGCAGAAGGCAGATGATAGATGCCTCCATAAATATCAGGGGGCTTAATCGCTTTGCGGTAGAGAATGCAGGGGCGGTTCCAGCGGAAGCAAGGGCACCATCCACAGGGAAGAAAGTGGCCATCGTAGGTGGCGGGGCAAGCGGCTTGAGCGCGGCCTATTATCTATCGATTATGGGGCATAGTGTTACGATATATGAACGGGAGGATAAGCTAGGGGGTATGCTGAGGTTTGGCATACCGAATTTTAGGTTGCCAAGGGAGATTCTAGATGACGATATAGATACGATTATATCTACCGGAATTGAGGTTCATTATGGGATCGAAATCGGTGAGGAGATATCAATTCTGGACCTAAGAAAAGAATACGATGCCATCTATATAGCCGTTGGAATCCATGTTGATAGGAGGATATGGTTGCAGAACCAAAGGCCTAGGGGTATTATCTCTGCAATTGAGGCGTTGAAATTGGTAGAGAATGATGAACATCAGGACCTGAGGGATAAATCCATTGTAATAATTGGCGGGAACAATGCGGCTATAGATACGGCGCGTTCTGCTATTCGTTTGGGTGCTAAAAAGGTGAGAATTATCTATCGCAGGCGTATAGAGGATATGCCGGCCACTAGGAAGGGAATTGAAGCTGCAATTGCCGAGGGTTGTGAAATATTGGACCTATCCATCGTGGGAAAGACAGAGTTGGATGAAAGTGGGCATATCAGGGATTTGTGGATTAAATCGCAAATTGTGGGAGATATTCAGGATGGAAAACCTATTGAGGTACATATGGGAAGGGATACCCAGAAGGTGGATTGCGATCTACTGATCATCGCCATAGCCCAGGGGATAGAACCTCAGTCCTTTGAGGGGGATGGAATATCGGCAATGGAGGGAATAATAGATATCTTCGATGAAGGGGGAATCGGGAATATGCCGGGAATTTATGCGGGTGGCGATTGCGTATCAGGTCCCTCCACGG
>JAAYRM010000104.1 GCA_012518745.1 Tissierellia bacterium | reverse complement strand
TAGGACAGGATATAAGGCATATTAAAAATGTGCTCAGATTGAAGGCTGGAGATAGGTTAGAGGTCGTATGCGATGGGATGGTATATATATGTAAGATCTTGGGGTTGAATTCCGATAGCATACCCCTCTCCATAGTGGATAGCTTTGAGGGTCAGAACGAACCCCCGGTGGATATGGTATTATACCAGGGGATTGCCAAGGGGAATAGGATGGATATGGTTATGCAGAAGGCCACGGAGGTGGGCTTTACCGAGATATATCCAATAATAACCCATAGGACCGTGGTGAGGATGAAGGATAGGAAGCGGGAGCAGAAGAAGGTGGATAGGTGGCAATCCATAGTGGAGGAGGCCGCCAAACAGAGCAAGCGGGATAGGCTACCGATAGTACATGATATAATTGGATTTGACAGTATGGTGGATATATTGAGGGATGAGGAGAATATCATAGTTCCATATGAGGAGGAGAGGATCCATGGCATCAGGGGGGCCGTAGATTCCATGGAGGATGGTAAGGTCCATATAATAATAGGCCCGGAGGGTGGCTTTGAAGAAGGGGAAGTCGAGGTATTAAAGAGCATTGGAGGCAGCAGCATTACTTTGGGACCGAGGATTCTGAGGACCGAAACAGCGGCTTTGGTAGTAGGTTCCATAATCCTATACGAACTTGGAGATTTAGGAGTGAGATGATGATGAGGGTAGCTTTCTATACACTAGGATGCAAGGTAAATCGATACGAGACGGAGGCCATGGAGGAGCTATTCAGCGATAGAGGGTATGAAATCGTGGATATGGATGAGGGAGCAGATATATACGTCATAAATACCTGCACCGTCACCAATCTAAGCGATAGGAAGTCGAGGCAGGTCATGAGAAGGGCCAAGAGGAGCAATGAGGATTCGATAGTGGCAGTGGTTGGATGCTATTCGCAGGTGGCCCCAAAGGAAGTGGAATCCATAGATGGCGTCGATATAATAATAGGCACCACCCATAGGGATAGGATAGTTGACCTCTGCGAGGAGGTAATGGATGAGAGGCAGAGCATCAATATAGTCGGGGATCTGAAGGGATATAGGGATTTTGAGGACCTGCATATAGATGATATGGAATCCCAGACCAGAGCATATATGAAGATACAGGATGGCTGCAATCAATACTGTAGCTATTGCATAATACCCTATGCCAGGGGGTCGATCAGGAGTAGACCATTGAAAGATATAGTGGAGGAATCCAAGAGGTTGGCCCTAGCTGGATTTAAGGAAATCGTGCTCACGGGAATACATGTGGCCTCATATGGGAAGGATTTTAAGGATATAGATCTTCTGACCGTAATAGATGAGGTGTGCAAGGTTGAGGGCATAGAGAGGATTCGCCTAAGTTCCATGGAGCCAAGGATGATAGACGAAGCGTTTATGGAAAAGGTGATGGCCAATGGGAAGCTCTGCGATCATTTCCATCTATCCCTACAGAGCGGAAGCGATGATGTGCTAGCTAGGATGAACAGGCGATATACCTCGGATGAATTCAGGGATATAGCGAAGCTAATTCGAAGATATATGCCGGATGCCGGGATTACCACCGATATCATAGTGGGCTTTCCCGGGGAAACTGAGGAGCAATTCGAGGAGAGCTGTAGCCTTGTGAGGGATATAGGGTTTTCTAGGATACATGTATTCAAGTATTCGCCCAGGAGGGGAACCCCTGCAAGTGAATTTGGAGATCATATCCATGGTGATGTGAAGAATAGACGTAGCGAGAAGCTGATAGCCCTAGGTCAGGAGATGAGCCGGAACTTCATGCAGAGATATATTGGCGCTACGGTGGAGGTATTATTCGAAGAGGAGAGTAGGGATGATAGTAGATATATGGAAGGATATACCACCAACTATATCCGGGTACGGGCCGATGGGCGAAGTGATATATCCGGTAGTATATTGCCCGTGGAGATAATAGGAATAGAAAAAAATATTTTGTTGGGGAAAATAGAGGAATTTTAGCTTCTATGTAGAATAGATTATATATAGGGATAAGAGGGGGTGAGGATATGGGCGATTGTCTATTCTGTAAGATAGTCGATGGGGAGATACCATCGGAGATCCTATATGAGGATGAGAGAGTATTGGCATTTAAGGATGTCAATCCCCAGGCACCTGTTCATATACTGGTAATACCCAAGGAGCATATAGAGTCTATGAACGATATAGATGAGAGCAATTCCCATGTAATTGGGGATATCTTTGCGATCATGAGGGGTTTGGCCGAGGAGTTGGGAATTGAAAAGGATGGCTATAGGGTTGTCAATAACTGTGGTAGATTTGGAGGTCAATCGGTCTCCCATATACATTTCCACCTGCTGGGCGGGCGGCAGCTATCATGGCCACCAGGCTAATGGGCAGTTGCAGAAAGCGCTAGATTGATGTATAATGACAGAGTATTATATTTTGCCCATGCTGCATTTAGGATATGCTCTTGCAGTGGAAGAGGGGAGGGAGAAATCGATGCCTGAAATCAAGATTGGGGATAACGAATCTTTGGATAATGCATTGAGAAGGTTTAGAAGACAATGTGCTCGTACGGGGGTTATTTCTGAGGCTAGAAAGAGGAAGCATTATGAAAAGCCTAGCGTAAGGCGCAAGAAAAAGTCTGAGGCGGCTAGGAGGAAGAAAGCAAGGTATAGATAATATTTAAGTATAGATAAGAAGGTGAATTTATGTCCCTAAAGGATAGGCTTATGGAAGATTTAAAGGATTCCATGAAGAATAAGGATACTATCAAGAAGAACACCATCACCATGGTAAGGGCAGCTATCAAGCAGAGGGAAGTGGATGAGAGAATAGAGTTGGGTGATGAGGATATATTGGATATCATATCCAAGCAGGTGAAGGAAAGAAATAATGCGATAGAGGAATTCAAAAAGGGCGATAGACAGGATTTGGTGGATAGCACCCATGAGGAGATCGAGATATTGATGAGCTATTTACCAGAGCAGCTTACGGAGGATGAGATAGGGGAATTGGTACAGGAGACAATTGAAGAAGTGAATGCTGAATCCATGAAGGATATGGGTGCGGTGATGCAAGCCATAATGCCAAAGGTAAAGGGTAGGGCCGATGGCAAGATGGTTAATCAAATAGTAAGGCAGAAATTAAAATAGGAACCTGGGCTTAAATCCAGGTTTTTATTATATGATTAATGGATTTCAAATCGAGTGAAGCGGGTAATAATATAATGAAAAGGGGGTGAAAGAGTTGAAAGGTATGAGGGTATTATTATTTATTCTTTTATTTTTGATGATATTCAATGGGATGGCCTCTTCCGAAGATGCCGGGGATGTATATGTAATCCCGATCGAGGGGGAGATCACCAGGGCTACCTATAATTATCTGAGGTCTAGTTTGAGGGATATAGGTGCTAATCCCCCAAAGGCCATAATATTTGAAATAGATACCTATGGTGGGATGATCGATGAGGCGGAGAGGATCAAGAACCTGATAATGGATCTGAAGGTGCCTACCATATCCTTTGTGAATAATAAGGCGGAATCGGCTGGGGTCTTAATAACCATATCCAGCGAGAAGGTGGTCATGGCCTTTAGTTCCACCATAGGATCGGCTGAGACCATACCGGATACGGAGAAGGTCCTCTCCATGTGGAGGAGCTTCCTAAGGGATGT
>JAAYRM010000103.1 GCA_012518745.1 Tissierellia bacterium | reverse complement strand
TCTGTACATCCTCATATACCGAGGATATTGTATCCTTAAAGGTCCTATTCTCCGTCTGGGTTTCTAATATCTGCAAGCAATTTATTACGCCAATACCTGCATTCAGCATGGTATAGAACTGCCTACAGAATACCGCCATATCCTTTTTGGTAATCCTACGGGCAAATAGGGTTGTCCGTATACTTGTTTCAATATCTTCCTCAACCTGCATTGGATAATAGTTGTTCCTCTTCAACATATCCAATACATCAGCCTTGGAATCCCCCTCATGATATCCTTCAAATACCTCTCCATTTTCAGATACAGCTTTATATTTGTATATCGGCATATATTCACCCCCTATAAGATATATCTTTTAACGGTATCCAAATCCACTGCCTGATTCAGCAAGGTTTTTTTCGAAATAATTCTTCTATTGTATAATTCCAATAGGGATTTATCCATGGTCTGCATCCCCAGCTGTCCCCCTGTCTGTATGGAACTATCTATCTGATGTATCTTTTCCTCCCGTATCAAATTCCTTATTGCAGGATTAGCAACCATCACTTCGAAAGCTGCCACCCTTCCATAGCCATCGATCCTAGGCAATAATTGCTGGGATATAATTGCCTGAATAACCGAGGATAGCTGTATTCTAACCTGCTGCTGTTGATGGGGTGGAAATACATCTATAACCCTATCTATGGTCTTAGCAGCTCCAACCGTATGCAAAGTAGAGAGGATAAGATGTCCAGTTTCTGCAGCCGTAAGTGCAGTGCTTATGGTTTCTAAATCTCTCATCTCACCCACCAATATCACATCTGGATCCTGCCTTAATGCCGCTTTAAGGGCATTGCTAAAGCTATTGGTATCCATCCCAATCTCCCTTTGATTCACCATACTCCTATCATGTTTATGTAGATATTCAATAGGATCCTCAAGGGTCAATATATGGCATTTTCTTTCCTCATTTATCAACTTCACCATTGAGGCCAGGGTGGTCGTCTTACCACTGCCTGTAGGACCAGTCACCAAAATCAATCCCCTTGGCAATCTAGATAACTCCTTTACTATCGGCGGTATACCCAATTCCTCCATGCTAGGTATTCTTAGAGGTATTATCCTAATAGCTAGAGCATAGCTACCTCTCTGATTATAAGCATTGATTCGAAAACGTCCAACCCCCGGGCTAGAAAAGGAGGTGTCCACTTCTCCCCTATTGCTCAATCTATGTAATTGCTCACTATCCAGAACCTGTTCAACCAATCTTTTGGTATCCATTGGGGTTAAAATTCTATCTCCAAATTCGATTAATTTGCCATCCTTCCTCAATATAGGAGGCATCCCAACCGTTATATGAATATCCGATGCGGTACTGACGGTAGCATGCTCAATTAACCTCAATAAATCCACATTATTCCTCCTGACTCATAGTATATCCTGATTTTAATATCTCCTCAACGGTAGTTGTCCCATTTAAAACTAGGTTTATAGCATTTTCTACTAGGGTTACCATCCCTTTGCCTATTGCATAATTCCGCAATTCATCTATGCTAGACCTACTATCCACCAATTGTCTAATCTCTTCATCTATTATCATAATTTCATGGATAGCCCTTCTTCCTCTATACCCATAATTACACATATTACAACCCTGTGGGGCATATAGTATTAGATCCTCCTCCACTTCCCTTCCTAATATCCTCTTCTCCGATGGAGTAGCCTTGTAGGATTGCTTACAATCGGGACATAGTTCCTTTATAAGCCTTTGGGATATAACTCCTATTATAGCAGAGGATACCATATAAGGTTCAATCCCCATATCCACTAACCGGGCTACAGCAGATACGCTATCATTTGTATGGAGAGTGGAAAGCACCAGGT
>JAAYRM010000102.1 GCA_012518745.1 Tissierellia bacterium | reverse complement strand
TACTCGATTCACCCATAGGGCCTATTGAATTGGCAGCCACGGACGAGGGACTCGTATACTGTGCTAGCCCAAGGGAAAAGGGGTTGGACATGCGTGCCTGGCTCTCAAAGTACCTACCGGATCATAATTTAAAAGAGGGCAGTAATGCTATCTTAAATACCGCAAAAGCACAACTCAGGGTCTACTTTGCTGGGGCTGGAAAGGTGCTGGATATACCATTACAATTGATCGGAACGGATTTTCGGAAAGCCGTATGGGAAGCATTGCGTTCAATTCCCTATGGAGAAACTCGTACCTATGGGCAGATAGCCGATCAGATAGGCAACCCCAAGGCTGCAAGGGCTGTTGGACAAGCCAATCACCATAACCCCATATCCTATTTCGTACCCTGACATAGGGTAATAGGTGCCGGTGGTACCCTGGTTGGATTCGGCGGTGGATTGGATGCAAAGAGTTGGCTATTGAGCTTGGAGGGCATATCTCACGATGCTATACTATAGATACAATATATAATACGGGGAGTGAGCTATATGAAAATGATAACCCTAATTGAAAATCAGCCAGGCGATAGGGAAGATCTGCATACGGAACATGGGTTATCCATCTATTTAGAGGTGGATGGTAAGAATATACTATTTGATACAGGACAGAGCGGAAAGTTTATAGAGAACGCCAGGGATTTGAATGTGGATTTAAAAAACCTCGACTATGTAATCATAAGTCATGGGCATTATGATCATGGTGAGGGCCTTCAACATCTGATACGGGAGATCAACCCTGATATCGAGCTCTACATAGGGAACGGATTCTTCGATAAGAAATATAAATTAGAGAAGGATGGAAGCTATAAATATATAAGCAATCCATTTGATGAGGAGTTTCTAAAGGAAAATAATATACCTATAAGATATGTGGAAGAGGATATACTCTATTTAACAGAAAACCTTTTTATATTTACGAACTTCAACAGGGATGGGGAATACGAAAACATGGGGCCAAAGATGTATATCAAGGAAAATGACAGCTATAAGAAGGATATGTTCTTTGATGAGATATCCATAGGGATTAAAACCGACAAGGGCCTCGTCATAATAGTGGGCTGTTCCCATCCGGGGGTTGTCAATATATTGGACACCATAATTCAAAATACCGGTATGGATGTATATGCATTGATAGGCGGTACCCATCTAGTAGATGAAGATGAGGCAAAGATAGATAAGGTTATAGAATACCTAAACGATAAGGATATAGATATGGTGGGGGCTTGTCATTGTACGGGTGAGAAGGGTTTAGCCATGTTAGAGGAGCAATTGGGGGATAGGTTTTTTAGCAATAATACCGGGAGCATTTTGGAAATATAAAGGAGTATAGAATAATTATATGGCGGAAGGGATGGTGAATATGCATAATGCAACATAAGATAATGGAATATCTAAAATCCTATAAAAGGGGTACAATTCCACTAAGCCAATTAGAAGGGCTACTATCCGGAGATGAATCCTATGAAGAATTTGCATATATTATACGGGATCTCGTAGATTATGGAATCCTGAAATCCATAAAGTCCCATGGTACCAATGGCAAATCCATCCCACTGCATAATACCTATAGAATTATGAAGGCTAATTTAAGGCAGGCAATTCATGATGAGATACAATACTATGGTATAAAATTGAATTCCAATATAAATCTAGATATATACTTTTCATTAGATGAACATGAATGGGAAAAGGATTTACCCTATATAATAAGGATTGATTCCTATTTGAATAGAAAGGGATTACCCTCAAGCTATTCCACCGCATCGGAAAGAAGCCTTCATCTGATGGAGGATGAAAAGTGGATAGATGATAAGGGTGGTAAAGGGTTATTGGAGAGAATTGAATTATGGGATAAATTGAAGATAATAACCAATCCGGATCCACTTATGCTATCAGTAAACCCTTCCAGATTCAATCAATCATCACATATACATCTAGTGGTGGAAAACAAGGCTACATTTTATGCATTGATAGGAAGCATAGATGAAACCCTATTCACATCTTTAGTATATGGATCGGGATGGAAGGTTGCAGCAAATGTTCATATGCTGGCCCGACAAATAGGACTGGAACGGGATTTACATGGCATATATTATTTTGGTGATATCGATGCTGAGGGGATCTCCATTTGGAACTCAATACATGATAGATATAATATAGAATTAGCCGTTCCCTTTTATAAGGCATTGCTTAAAAAGGATTATGCCAAGGGGAAGGAAACTCAGCGAAGGAATATGGAGGCAATCCAAAGGTTTAAGGAACATTTTTCTGAGGAGGAGATCTCCATCATAGATAAATTGATCAAAGAGGATGGCTATATTCCACAAGAAGGTCTAAAAAGGGTGGAATTGGTGCGTATTTGGAGGGATAATCCATGGAGATTTCCATAAATAGCATTACGGAAAACTATAGGGAGAGGATGGAGAGATTAGCATTATTCGATCCCCTATATACCTTAGGCAGGAAGACTATTAAGGATAATAGTGGTAATGATATAGACTACTATGGTCTGGGGCTATTAACCCTACTATTCTTTTTTGAAAATATGTTGATGAGGAATAGAAAATCGGGGGTATCGGAATTGACCCAATTTCTTACCGATATCACTCGAGATAAACTGGATCTAACCCATGAGGATTATATAAAGTTATCTAGGGAAATAATTCAGGCATTCAGACCACCCAGTGGTAAAAGAAACCATAGGGAGTTCTATAATTGGGAGACTAAAAGGTATGAAATCATTCAATACTCTATATTGAAGGCGTCTTATTTCGATGCAAAATACAACACTCAATACTATGAACTGGATGAGCAGGGTTTGGAGCTTATATTTGCAACGAAGGAATACTTTTCAGAATTTCAACTCTCCATAAATCAACTGATACTTAGAAAACAATTGGAAAAAGGTGAGTTTGTAGGGGCATTGCGGCAGATAGATGAGATGAGGATGGATGTTAGAAATTTGCAGGATAAGATATATAGGATAAAACATGAAATCCAAAGGAATATAATATCGGATGAAACCTATAAACGCTATGAATCGATAGTAGATGATATCCATTTTAGATTGAGTAGGGAGAATGAGGAGTTTGAAGAATTAAAATCCTTTATCAAGGAGACGAGAAACCGCTTAGAACATGAGATACATAAGGATAGGATATCAAAGGCCTACGGGTTGATTATTAGAATAGATAGGGAGCTAAGTGAGGTTCATTATGAACATAGAAATCTGCTCTCCCAGAGCATTGAGATGAAGACTACGGCCTTAAATGCCGCCCAGGAATCCCTTTACTATATAGGGATCGATTCCTTTAACTTTAGGGAGCAGATAACCAATAAATTATTATCAGCCCCGCTACCCTTAAGGAGCTCTAGGCAACTGGTAAATCCCTTTCTATACCTAGAGAAAGGAGAATTCTGGTCCCCGTTGGCTGTGTTCGCAAAGCAGAGGATTACTAGGAAAGGTTTAGAAGAGCGGGGAAGAACCTTCATCAAGCCCTTGAAGGATTGGGAGATACAGGAGGATATTAAAGTTCAACAGAAGAACTTCGAATATATTATGGAAATAATACTGAAAATAATGGGGGATGAATATCATATTACGCTAGAAGAGGTTGCCGATTATATGCAAGGAAACGGATTTGAAGATATATTAAACGATAGGGCCTTCTATGATTTTTGGCTATTATTACATTATAACTCCCCCATAAGTGTGGAAATGAATGAAGATCAAAACCATGCATTGGATAGGGTGATAGAATTATTGGAGAAGGATTATGGATGGATTAAGGTGATGGAGCTCCGTGGGAGGGTCAGGGCAAATCCCAGGTATACGATTAGAAATATGAGATTAACCTTGGAGGGGAATAGGGATGCTATATGAACAGGAAAAGGTGATACAGGCCTTTAAAATATATTCAACCCTAGCTATAGAAGGCAAGGGGTATAAGGATGATTTAAGGCTATATATAGCTGATGATTCCATCAGAGGTCTGGTAAATCAATTCGCCCAAGAGGTAGACTGCACCTTATTGGTAGTGGGAGATATAATATATATGATACCCTTGGCCACATACTCCCCTTTCCATATATCCAATCAAACCCTTAAGGATAAGCACCTACCATCTAGGGCAGTGAATGCGGATATATATATGATGTATATAGCGATAATAATTTTATTTGGGGAATTCTACGATAGCTATCAGACCACGGAAGCCACCAGGGACTTCATTAGAATGGAAGATTGGTTGAATAGCGTAAACGATAAGGTGTTGGGGCTAAAGGGCCGTGGCGAGGAGGAATTGCTGAAGCTAGAGGAAAAGTATGAATACAATTGGGTGGCCATAGTAGAAAAATGGGATGCATTGGATGATATCAAGGAGGATGTTAGACAAACTGCCAGAACCATAAGTAGGATGAGCTTTATGAATGTGGTAAGGACCTTCTTAGAGGAACAGGGATTGGTGAAGGGAATTGGAATTGATGAGATCCAGTTGACCGAGAAGGCTAAGGCCATTATCCAGAGGTACTATATGGAGTTGGAGCACAATAGGGGGATACTGGAATTTATATATTCTTTAGAGGAAAGGAAAGGTGAGGCAGATGCCAGCCATATCCAGGATTAGGCTCACCAATATAATATATGAAAATGGGGGTAAAAGGTTTAACGATGATATATTTGAATTTGATGGACATAATGGGGTGATATTGTTAGAAAACGGGGGTGGGAAAACCGTATTGATACAGACGGTATTACAGGCCATATTACCACATTCCAATTTGGGGGAGAGAAGGATAAGGGATACCCTGTCGTTGGAGGGTGGAGCTGCACATATTGCCATTGAATGGGTGTTGAATGACAGGCCTAGAAGATATGGTCTCACGGCGGTTACCCTCTTCCTAGCCCCCGAAGGATTAAAATCATTGCGCTATGCATATGATTATCCATCTGGGGATGATCATTCCATAGAAGATATCCCCTTTATAAAGACCAACCAGGATGGAGGCATTAGATCGGCCAGCAGGCAGGAAATTCAAGAATATTATCAATATATGCAGGGGCAGAAGCTAAATGCCCATACCTTCGATACCATAAGGGATTTTTATGGCTACATTGAAGAGAACTTTCATATTATACCCTCGGAGTGGAGAAGCATAGTCCGCATAAATGGAACGGAAGGGGGAGTTGAAAAGTTCTTTGAAAACTGTAAAACTACATCCCAACTAGTCGATAGGCTGCTTATTCCGACTGTCGAAGAAGCCTTGATAGGTAAGGGTACCGAAGACTTTGTTCAAATATTTGAAAGGCAGAGGGAGCATTTTAAAAAGCATAAGGAGCTCAGGGGAAGGATAGAGGAGAGTAGGAGGATAGGAGAGAGGATATCCAATTATGTATCCAAGTACACCCAATATCATGAAGTGGGGGAAAGGATGCTCCATGGGAAAAGGGAAGCCAAGTCGATATATCAATCCTTAGAGGAACAGGAAAGCAATACCCAGGATGAGATATCCCATATAGAAGAATTACGGGAGAACCTTGAAAAACAATTCGAAGAGCTCAATAGGAAGAGGTCCTCCTATGAGCTAGCGGTACTCAAGGAAGAACTAGATAGAATTAAGGATGATTATGAGATAGCAGTATCCGAATATATGGAAGTGAAGGATGCTCTTGAGGAAGGGGAGGAGAGGCTTCAAAATCTAGAGATAGCGGAACTAAAGGCTAGCATCCAACAGGAGGAAGATAGGATCAATATATTAAAAAAACAGCTAGATGAATTGGATGAGGATTCACAGATAGCAGATTTGAAGGTAAGGCTGGATGAAAACTCTAGCATATTGAAGGGCTATTTTGAAAAGGAGAAGGGATATTTGGAAAAGCAGAAGGAGCAGTGGCTGAGCCAAAGATATGCCTACGAGGGGGAATTCAAAAAGCTAAGGGAAACAATGGAGCATTTACGGACGAAAAAAGAAGACCTGCTAGAAAATCGGGCTGGCTTTAAGGGCGAGATAAGAAGCATAATGAGCAGTATGGATGGTATCAGAAAGGAAATATTGGCAAACCCCGTTAATGAGACCATAGAGGGAGAATACCCAAAATGGAAGAAGAGGACGGAAGAAATCGAGAAATTATGTGCAAGCCATAGGGAACATATAGGCAGATTGAAAGATGATAGGGAGATCCTATTGAAGGAAATCCCTAGCATAAATACTAAAATTCAAAACATCATAGAGGATACTGCCATTAGGAAAACGGATTTGGAAGCTATCCATAGGGAACAGGATAGGATATTGGCCCTAATCAAAGGATTAAGGATAGATTGGCAATACCTAGATTCAATATATATTAAGCAGGAATCCATAACCCAATACATCGAGGAGAGGTTGGAGAGGACCAGAAATGAAAGGGAGAAGCTGATGGGGGAAGAGAGATCCGCCTTTAGGCTATTGGATTATTATGGGGAAAATGAATATTTTAGTGGAGAGCCGTTGCTAGAGAATTGGGTGGATAGCTGGAAAAACCAATTCCACCTATTGGAACTTGGAACTAGATATATGGGGAAGATGGCTTCCAGCTTGGATAGGGATATGGAAGAATTATATGAAGAATATCCCCTGTGGCCATTAGCGGTCATAACATCTGAGGGGGAGGTAGAAAAATTATCCAAGAGGGTGGAGGAGCAAGGGGAAAAATTAATGTTTCCAATATTGATCCTATCCCAGGAGGAAGCGACAAATATAATATTGGGCGAGGGTAGGATAGAAGAAAGATATATATACCCTTCGATCTGGAAAGAGAATATAGATAGGAACAGATTCAGAACATGGAAGAATGAACTAAGGGAATTTGCTAGGTTGGCCGTGGAGAAAAGGGAAAGCAAGGAGAAAGAGGAGCAAGGATGGCAGGATAGATTGAGACTTATCAATGAATTCTTATCGGCATATTCATATGATGAGTATTCCCGATTGACCGATGAATTTGAGGGTCTACAGGATAGGTTAAGGAGATATAGGAATATACTAGATAAAAAACAGAGGAAAAGTACAGCCGTAAACCTTGAAATCGAAGAATACGAAATGAAGTTAAAGGATTTAGAGCAAGAAACCAACTTCCTAGGAAGAAAAATTGAGAGAACTCTAGATTATTTTCAAAAGGAAAGGGAGATAAAGGGATTAAATAACCAACTATATAGCAAGAATAAGGAGATCGATGGGGTCGATAGGGAAATCCTATTGAATGATAAGGATAGGGGGCGGAAGGAATATCTAATTCAAGGTGCAAGGGATGGAATAAGTGATTTAGATAATCAAATAGCTAGAATATTGGATGATCCAAATTATAGGGAAGTACAGCATTGCACGATCAAACATACCGATATGAATAGGGATGGCATATTAGAGGAAAGAGAATATATAAAGGATATGCTATCGGAAAAGCAGAAGGATAGACCTGCAATAGAGAGACAATTGAGGATTGCCAGTGAAAATAGGGATAAGGATATGCAATTATTGGATAGGAAATATGCAAGAGCAAGTTATCCGATAGATGAGGGCCTAGAATATCCATACAATGGGAAAACTTTAATAGAGGGTTTGGTAGAGAAAGTTGGAGAACTCCAGAATGAATTAGAGGGCATAACCCCTAATTTAAACCGGACTAAGGAATTGTATAATAGGAAAGAGAACAGATATGAACTGAGATTGGAGGATTTCCATGATAGATTTGAGGATATGATACATTTCGCCCAGCCCCTGCCTAGCGTAAAGGAGCAATTGCGACAGGAAAAAGAAGAATTAGACGAGAAACAGGGGTATCTGAAAGCAAACTATAATAGGCTAGGGGTTGAATTAGAGGATATTCAAAAATATATACAGGATTTAAAAGTTGAAAATGGCAAGTATGAATTTTTAGCGAACAATATTGATGAAATTATACTGTCAGCAGATATAAAGCAAAATCTACCCTATGATAGAAAGGGCATAATATCAAGAGTGGTGGAGGAGCTCAGGGATTTAAAGATGGAGTTGGAAAAACACGCAAAGAGAATAGAATCGGAAAGGAATGTATTTATACAATCTTTAAATGAAGAGGTCAGGGATATAAGATTGAGGGAGATGGCGATATCCGGGGTTAGGAATAAGGAATATTTTGATGAGATATTGGAATGGCAGAGCAATATGGAAAAAACCCTGAGTAGAGTTGTGCGAATTCACGAAAAGAATATGATGGAACACGATAAGGAATTGAATCAGTTTATTCAATATCTATATACCTATTTATCTACATTAGCAGATGAGATAAGGACTATACCCAGGAATACAAAGGCAAAGATGGATGATAGTTGGAGGGAGATATTCCAGATACAGGTTCCAAGTTGGGAGGAAGAGGATGGCAAAGAGGAGATTAGGAGACATGTAGATTGGATGATTGGCAAATTGGAGGAAGATGAATTCTTGGATGATGAGGGAAAGGAAGACATAACCAAGATTAAAAAAGCCATAGAAACATGGCTTGAATCCAAACAATTATTGAATATTATAATGCTTGGTAAGGATATCAGGGTAAGGTGTAGAAAGGTTACCAATGATGGAAAGGTAAGCAATATGTATTATTCTTGGGAGAGTTCAAATCAATGGTCTGGTGGGGAAAAGTGGAGTAAGAATATGGCCCTTTTCCTAGGTATATTGAATTATACAGCTGAAAAGAAACAGCATATGCAGCCGAATCAAAAGCGGAATAGAACGGTTATAATGGATAATCCATTTGGTAGGGCTTCTAGCGATCATGTTCTAAGCCCGGTATTCTTTATAGCAGAGCAACTAGGGTTCCAATTCATAGCCCTTACCGCACACGGAGAGGGAAGGTTTATAAGGGACTATTTCCCTGTGGTCTATAGCTGTAAGCTTAGGCCCTCGGCAGCTGGGGAAACAACCATATTGACCAAGGAGAAGATCATAAATTATGCATTTTTTAAAGATAATGATCCCATTGCCATAGAAAGGTTAGGGGATAGGGAACAACTGACGATGTTCCAGTAAAAATATTGACAAAGTGTATTCGGCAAGGATCATATAGAATATGAGAAGCAGATAAAGGATAGGATAGGCTTTGTCTATGATGAGAACTATTATTATGAGGATCTAAGCATAGATCAGATGAAAAAGATAGTAGCCTCCTTCTATTCAAAATGGGATGATCATCGATTCAACTATTAATATGAAGCAATTTGATTTAAATCGTATTATAACAATACGGGAAAGCCTTGCCAATCGATAGTATTTTTGTATTTTAAGTAAAATTTGACTATAATAATATCAACAAAGGAGTTGATGTTATGCCAAATATAAAACCTGTATCGGATCCAAGAATTTATGATGAGGTTTTAAAAGATATAGAAATTGGCGAACCTGTCTTTTTAACTAAGGATGGTAGAGGTAAGTATGTAATATTGGATATAAAGGAATATCAGAAAAGCCAGGCCACCATAAGATTATTATCAAAATTAATGGAGGCACAAAAGGCAATTGTGAAGGGCGATGAATGGTTATCTGAGGAAGAAGTTCATCGGGACCTGGGGATATAGCCTATGTATAAATTAAGGATAAATCCTCCCTGGAAAGCAGATCTTTAACTTTCCTATTGGGGAGGATTTTTTGTTCTTGACATCCATGTATATTTTAAATACAATAATATCAAGAATACTTGATATATCAAGAAAGGATGGATATTATGAATTTAGCGAAAGTATCTGCTAATGGACAAATTACTGTTCCTATTGAAATTCGCAGATTGCTCAATTTGAAATCTGGGGATAAAGTTTTATTTGTACAAAAGCCTAATGGTGAGATTGTAATAAATAATGCATCGGCGGAGGCTATTTATAAGGCGCAAAATGCCTTTGCTGGTGTAGCAGAGGATATAGGTGTTTTTGATGAGGGGGATGTACAAGAGCTAGTCAACGAAGTAAGACATGGGAAAAATGAATAATGAAGTCGTCTTATGTGATCGGAATGTTTTTGAAGATCCGCTACGCATTCTCGTGACTTTAGTCATGAGTTGGTGGCGGTATATGTTGCATTAAAACTACATCAAGTTTCCTGACATAGCTAAAATATCACCGTTACATATGTTATAATATAACTAAAGGGAAGGTGACGTATGGGTAAAGTTTCTTATGGGAGAGGATATGTTTATACCATACAGTATCATATAGTTTGGTGTACTAAATATAGGCATAAAATATTACAAGGGGAAATAGAAAAGACCCTC
>JAAYRM010000101.1 GCA_012518745.1 Tissierellia bacterium | reverse complement strand
GAAATATAGAGATACCATTACCTTAACTACAGTTTATTTTATGACACCCATAAGATTGAGCCGGGGGGAGATTGTTGAATATAGGGATCTACTCAATACATATGATACCGTGCTTACGGGTAAAACATTGGACAAGGATCATCTCATAAGGAATCTAATAGAATGTACAAAGATAATAAGGTTTGCCAAAGATTCCTACAATATAGACCCAAAAGAGAATGAATTGGAGTTCTATATCATAAGGGCCAATATGTATATTAAGTTCCTGGAATATATGTGTTGTTTAAAGGGGGGGCAAGGTATGGATGTGTCGGAATTAAAGATTAGAGATAATATAAAGGACTATATTGAACGGATAGGATACGATGAACAGGAGACCGCAATGTTCCTATTAGGCTATCTAGTGGGTGAAATAGGGAATGTACAATATAAGAGAAGTGACGATGCAAATAAACCTATACTTAATAAGCTTAATTTTAACGGTCTAGATAAACAAAAAATCATCAGGCTTACAAAAGATGTATTCAATAAATTGAATCAAGAAAAAATAAGGCGATTTAACGAAGTGACCTTTTTTGAAATGAAAAGAATTCTGGATGCAAATATTGATAGATGGCAATTAAATAAGGATCAAAGTCTGTTTTATCTACTTTCGGGATATTCCTTTGCAACAACTATTCCTATGTTAAAAGAAAAGGAGGATGTTAAAAATGACCGTAAGCAATAATGAAATACTATATCTATATGATGCGAAGCTTACTAATCCTAATGGGGATCCAGATGAGGAGAATAGGCCCCGTATGGATTATGAAAGAGATGTGAATCTAGTATCAGATTTAAGACTTAAAAGATATATCAGAGATTATATACACGCTAAAGGTCACGAGATATTTGTAAGGCGGGTAGATGATAAACCGGTAACTGCGGATAGAAGAATAAAAGATCTGGATGATTCATCGAACGAATGGATTTTGAATAACTTAACCGATGTAAGAATGTTTGGCGCTACTATGACGGTTAAAAGGGATAATAGAACCTTTATAGGACCTATCCAATTCAACTGGGGATATTCACTGAACAAAGTGGAGCTCCTCGAGGCAAGTATTACATCCCATTTCTCTGCTAGTGAAACCGCCACTCAAGGAACAATGGGTAAGGACTACAGGGTAAAATATTCGCTAATTGCTTTTTCCGGCGTTATAAGTGGTAATAGAGCTGAAAAGACCCTGCTCAGGGAAGAGGATCTGATCCTATTGGATGAGGCCATGAAATATGCCATTCCGAACCTTGTGACGAGAAGTAAAATTGGACAGTATCCAAGGTTATATATACGGGGGGAGTATATAGACAATGAAACCATATTGGGGGATTATAGGGACTATGTGGAGCTAAAGGAAAGTGCACCGAGCATCAGGGGTATAGATGAATGCTCCCTAGCAATAGACAGGCTAGCTGAACTCTTCAAGCAAAATAATAAGAAGATAAAAAATATATACTATTTCATAGATGATAAATTGGAACTGACTTTAAATGACAAAAGCATCAGCTTTGAGGAGGGCTTCAAGGACTTACCATTAATACAAGTGGAATAGGTGATTAAAGATGACAATAGTTATATTTGAATTATTGGGTAGGTTTGCTCATTTTAGAAAATTTTACACCAACTCCTCCTCTCTATCCTATTCGATACCTCCAAGGACAACTATCCAAGGGATGATTGCCGCCTTACTTGGTTATGGTAGGGATAGCTATTATGAATTATTAGATGTGGATAACCTGCATATAGCGATTAGAAAGGTGGGTAGAACTAGAAAAATAATGCAATCCGTAAACTATATGAAGGTAACTAGCCCCGGGGATTTAAACAGGCCAAAAGAACATACCCAGATCCCTTTTGAAATAATATCAGGGGAGGATAATATACGCTATAGAATCTATGTGACCCACGAGGAGGAAACGATAGGGGAAAATATTTATAGAAGGGTATCAGAAAATAGGCCAGTATTTCCGCTTTATTTCGGAAGTGCCCCTTTTAGTTGCCATATAGAGTATATTGACAAAATGGAATGGGCATGGAATGAAAGTGATAGATATGAGCCTATATCCACGGTCTTGCAGAGCGATAAGATCAGAAAAGTAGATATTGCTAACCTAGAAGGAAACCTAATTAAGGAAAGAATGCCAAGGGATTTTGGGGAAAATAGAATAATTAAAGAGGTAACCACCTACATATATGATGAGAAGGGTGGGTCCATCCCTGCTAAGATTGACGGTAGGTATGCTAAGCTCGCTAACGGGGAAAATATATTATTTTTATAAAATAAAGGAGATGCATATGAGGTATTATTCTCATCCGAAAAAGCTAATGATAGAACATCTTATGGAGGTAAGGGATATATCCATAGATCAGGTACCAGATGAATATAGGCAAGCGTATGAGATAATATCTCTATGCCATGATTTCGGTAAATATACAACCTTTTTCCAGGAATACATGTTAAAGCATGGACAATCTAAATCTAATTTATCGAACCATGGATTTATATCTGCTATATTTGGTGGGTATTTAGGGTTCAAACGCTACGGGAAGGGG
>JAAYRM010000100.1 GCA_012518745.1 Tissierellia bacterium | reverse complement strand
GGGTGGCCGGCTTTTCTAAATTCATCTATCTTGTTTTTTACAAAGCCGACTATATCCCTGCCCGCTTCCCCGGTCTCCAATGCACCTCCAATGTCTATAAAATCCTTTAGCATATCGATCACCAATAATGCCTTCATCTTCTCATCTCCTTTAATAGCTCTTATAATATATTATATCTTAAGATTAGGGGTATTCAAAGATGGATATTATGAAATCTATGAAATAGCCTATAATGAACCTAAGTTGTCCATATCAATACAATTATGGTTAATGGTATGATGGCGATGATTATGATGAGAGCAATTCTATTGACAAGATTATGTTCACATGGTAGCCTATGACTATAAGTATAAAGCTGGTCATGGGATGCGGGAGGATGAATCATGGGAAATGCATTTAGCGATGATGAGAGGAATATGATAAGGGATAGGTTGAAGGAAGTAGCCCAGGAATGCCTATTGAAATATGGGGTTAGGAAGACCACAGTGGATGAAATCATAAAGAGGGTTGGTATATCTAAGGGTTCTTTCTATAATTTCTATCCACAGAAGGAAGTTTTATTCTTTACGGTTTTGGAGGAATATCAAAAGTCAATTATCGATGGATTAACCGAGAGGCTCGAGGGGGAAGAATATATTGGGGCTGAAAGATTTGCCGATCTGATCTACGAACTCTTTGACGATGTGAGGGAATCCTTTCTGATGAGCATAATTCAAAATCGAGAGATTGAATACCTGATGCGGAAATTACCCAAGGAGGTCATTGAGGATCACCATTCATTGGATACCTTGTTGATGGAAAAGGTATTGAGCCATGTAAGGATTAAAGAGGGAGTGGATGCGGAGCTCGTTGCTGCTTCGTTGAGAGCAATCGCTATGAATATGATATATGCCGAGGAGATAGGGGAAGAAAACTTTGATGATATGTTGAAGCTATTGATAAGGGGAGTTGCGATTCAGGTGGTTGAGGAGGAGCATGGGAATGATTGAGGCTATTAGTACGGTGGATCTTACGAAAACCTATGGGGATCTTCGTGCTGTCGATAATTTAAATCTATCCATTGGGCGGGGAGAGATATTTGGATTTCTGGGGTTGAATGGTGCGGGAAAGACAACCACTATCAGAATGCTGCTAGGTATGATAACCCCTACATCGGGTTATTGCTATCTCAATGGTGAGAGAATTAATAAGAGTAATATGGATATCTGGAATGATGTGGGTTATATTGTGGAGACCCCTTATTCATATCCTGAGCTGACGGTGAGGGAAAACCTGGAGATAGTCCGTAGATTGAGGGGGATTGAGGATAGGGATTGTGTTGATTGGATTATAGATAAGTTAAAGCTGGGGGAATATGAGTCCAGGAGGGTTGAGCATCTCTCCTTGGGCAATGCTCAAAGGCTGGGTATTGCCAAGGCAATTATTCATAGACCTAAGATCCTATTACTCGATGAACCTACCAATGGATTGGATCCTGCCGGTATTGTGGAGGTTCGTAGGCTATTGATGGATTTGGCTGAAAATGAGGGTGTGACGGTGCTTATATCGAGTCATAAGCTGGATGAGATCTCAAAGATTGCTACGAATATAGGTATAATCCATGAGGGTAGGCTTATAAAGGAGATAGATGGCGGAGGGCTTCAGGATCAATTGAGGAAATCATTGGTACTGGATGGAAGGAATAAGCTGGCTATGAGATCGATTCTATTTCAAGCTGGATATGATATGTCAGCAAAGGATGGAGATTTAAGGAAAGGATCGCATCCTTTGAGGGTTCATGATGAAGGTGCGGTAAATGCACCTGAGAAGATTGCTACCCTCCTGGTAAAGGCAGGCCATCCACCGACCTTGTTAAAAGTCGAAGAGGAGGATTTGGAGATGTATTTTCTGAGAATGATCGAGGAATATGAGGGGATTAGGAATGAATAAGATGGCGGTCTGTATTTCAATAGAGACGAAGAAGCTTTTCCGATCTAAAATACCGTTGATAACCATGGCCGTTCTTACGTTGATCCCATTTATAGGGGGATTCTTTATGTTCATCCTAAAAGATCCAAGCCTATCGGAGAGCTTGGGCTTTATATCTGCAAAGGCGCAGCTTATGGGGACTGCCGATTGGCCTTCATATCTCAGCCTACTCTCCCAGGCTATTGCTATCGGTGGATTATTTGCATTTGGATTTATTACATCTTGGATCTTTGGTAGGGAGTATTCGGATAGGACTATAAGGGATCTATTGGCCTTGCCAGTATCTAGGGGTATTATCGTAGCATCCAAGTTTATCGTAATGATCCTATGGTGCTTATTCCTTTCAGCCTTTGTATTGATTTTGGGTTTGATTGTAGGCAATATGGTCGATATACCGGGTATGTCATCCGCTCTATTGATGGATGGTATTAAAATCTATATGATCTGTTCCCTGCTCACCATATTGCTATCCACGCCGGTTGGTTTTTTTGCAAGCTATGGCCGTGGATACCTGTCCCCTCTTGGGTTTATAGTGATTACCCTTATATTGGCCCAAATTGTGGCTACAACAGGCTATGGGGAGTTCTTCCCTTGGTCAATTCCTGCAATTATAGGTATTGGCATAGGGAATGGCGAGCCCATAGTTTCGGGGATTAGTATTGCAATTGTATTTCTAACCAGCATATTGGGGTTGGTGAGTACCATGCTTTGGTGGAGATATGCTGATCAAAGTTGAATATATTTTCTGACATCATCTATATTCTTGTAATCAAATATCCCATCAACTATAACCTCCAATGCTATTGCATCTAGCTTCCTTATACCATCCTTT
>JAAYRM010000099.1 GCA_012518745.1 Tissierellia bacterium | reverse complement strand
TGGAGGATTTTATCATAATAGATAGGATTGAGGAGTATGAGGATCTCATAGTCATAGATGAGGGGGAGAAGGCCTCCCCAAAGGATCTACCTAAACCGTTGAATATCAAAACATTGAAGGTGGATGAGAGTAAGCCCTATATATTGCTATATCACACACACGGCACTGAATCCTACTCCTCCATGGAGAAGAAATTCCACCATACCACCGATAAGGCATATAATGTAATTACCATAGGGGAGATAATGGCTAAATCGTTGGAGGCTAAGGGGCATAAGGTGGAGCATGTTACCAAATATCACGATATCCCCTCATATAGTAAATCCTATTCGGAATCCCTTAAGACCGCCAAGCAGAAATTGGGGGAGAATAGCAATCTGAAGGTCGTATTGGATATACATAGGGATGGCTTTGATCAGGATGATCCCAAGGTCAAGAAGAACCTTAAGAATATATTGGAGAAATCCAAGGTTAATATAGATGGTAAGGATGTTGCCACATTTTTCTTCGTAATAGGTCCAGATTCCGCCAATAAGGAACAGGTATTGAACTTCGCCAAGTACTTCAAGGTGGTCTCCGATGTCCTATATCCGGGCCTATGTACCGGAATAGTTATAAAGCCCGTAGGAAAGTATAATCAATTTCTGTCGGATTACTCTGCCCTTATAGAGGTGGGGAATAATCTGAATACGATGGAGGAGGCTAAGGAATCGGCTAAGATCGTGGGTGAAATACTGGATCTGGTAATCGAAAATATTAGGAAATAATAATTTTATTTAATCGCAATAGATGTTATAATATATATGATTAGAGGAGGAATTAGTATGAGGAGCAAGAGGAGCAGAAGAAGGAGTAGACGAAGTGGGGGAAGCGAGATCGTAGAATGGATAAAGAGCATAGTATTGGCGGTGGTGATAGCCTTTTTGATCAAGGCTTTCATATTCAATACCACCTATGTGCTTGGGAATTCCATGTACCCAACTCTACATGAGAGGGATAGGTTGTTTGCAAATAAGATTCCATTGTATTTCTCGGGGCCGAAGCGTGGGGAGATAGTAGTGCTCAGGGCGCCGGATACCAATGATAAGGACTATATAAAGAGGGTAATAGGCATAGAGGGGGATACGGTGGCCATAATAGATGGCAGGGTATATCTCAACGGGGATCCATTGGAGGAGGACTATATCGATGTGGAATCCTATACCGATATATATGGGGATAACTATTGGGAGGTTCCAAGCAATCATGTATTCGTGCTGGGGGATAATAGGGATGAAGGGGCTAGCAAGGATAGTAGGTTCTTTGGACCCGTGCCGGTGGATACCATCAAGGGGATTACAAACTTTCGATATTTTCCCTTCGATGAAAACTTTGGCAAGATAGGATAGTATATTGTGGCATTCAATTTGGTAAGATAATCAGGGTGGTGTCTTTTGAAAACTAGAATGGAGAAGAGGAAAAGGGATAGGAGACAGAGGGGGATTAAATTCCTCAAGCTATTGGTGATATTGGCCCTGATAATCATATCCGGTTATGGCATAATGGTGGTGAACGAGACCATCGCGGAGCTGGAGGAGTTGGAGACCCCAAATGTGTTCAAGATGGACCTAGGGGATGGAACGGTGGTCCTATTTGGGAAGAGCTATTATATAGATCTTAGAATATTGAAGAGATGTGATTGAAAGCAGCGGCTAAGCCGTTGCTTTGTTTTACATATGGAGCCATTTCTGTTATAATTATTTTTTAGGTAATGGAAACTTGTTAAGGAGGAAAGAGATGCAGAAGGTGAAGCAGAGCAATGTGAGAAACTTCTCCATAATCGCCCATATAGACCATGGTAAATCGACCCTTGCGGATAGGTTGATAGAGAAGACCGGCAGGATATCCCATAGGGAGATGCAATCACAGGTATTGGATAGCATGGATTTGGAGCGGGAGAGAGGCATAACCATAAAATTGAAGAATGTACGCCTCAACTACAAGGGTGAGGATGGGGAAGATTATGTATTGAATCTAATAGATACACCGGGCCATGTGGATTTCAACTACGAGGTATCCAGAAGCCTAGCCGCCTGTGAGGGGGCGCTATTGATAGTGGATGCCACACAGGGGATAGAGGCACAGACATTGGCCAATGTCTACCTAGCGTTGGAGCAGGATTTGGAGATCATACCTATAATCAATAAGATAGATCTGCCCAGTGCTAGGCCGGATGAGGTGAAGAAGGAGATAGAGGATATAATAGGGATTGAGGCTGCAGATGCCCCTCTCATATCGGCTAAGGATGGGCTGAATATAGAGGCGGTGTTGGAGGAGATAGTGAAGAAGGTTCCAGCTCCCGAGGGGGACAAGGATGCACCCCTTAAGGCATTGATATTCGATTCCCATTACGATACATACCTAGGGGTTATATCCCATATAAGGGTGGTGGAGGGCAGTTTAAGACCCGGTATGGAGATAAGGATGATGTCCACCGGTAAGCATTTCGAGGTGACCGAGGTAGGGGTTAGCACATCGGGACAGGAACCCGTAGAGCGGCTAGAGGCCGGGGATGTTGGCTATGTGGTAGCCAGCATCAAGAATGTAAAGGATGCCAGAGTGGGGGATACCATAACGGATCATGAATCCCCAACCGATACCCCATTGCCCGGCTATAAGAAGGTAGTCCCCATGGTATATGCGGGAATATATCCTGCGGAGGGGGAGGATTTCAACTCCGTAAGGGATGCGTTGGAGAAGC
>JAAYRM010000098.1 GCA_012518745.1 Tissierellia bacterium | reverse complement strand
GCCTATACCTCCTTTCCGGCCGTTATTTTAAATATCATCCCGAGAATCTGTATTGCTACCAATGGCATCATAGCCACCATAGCAATAACCCCAAATCCATCCACCATCACATTCGCTGTTGGAACAACATTAGAAGCCCCCTGTGCAAATGCTAATATAAATGTGGCGGTCATGGGACCCGATGCCACTCCGCCGGAATCGTATGCTATGCCTACGAATATAGGTGGCACCCTATAGCTTAGAATAGCTGCTATCGTAAATCCTGGTAGTAGGAAATGCCACAGTTTCAGACTCGGTATCATAATTCTCAGCATCGACATTGCAACCGCAAGGGCAATCCCTAAGGATAGTGTAAATAGTATTGCCTTCCTCTTTATATGCCCTGCAGTGACCTCCTCTACCTGTTCGGTCAATACGTAGACAGCTGGTTCAGCCAATACGACCACCATGCCCAATAGAAGCCCAAGACCAGGCAATAATAGGATATTATCTAGGCTGGCTATACCTTCACCCATCTCCCTGCCAACTTCCATAAACCCCGCATTTACGCCGACCAGAAATAATGTTAGGCCTATGTACGTATATAGGAGTCCCTTGAGTATTGTGTTCCTACCTCTCCTGCTCAATTTAAACCTAAAGCTATTGAATAGTAGAAACAATATAGTTATTGGCAATATGGTTACAACGGATTCCCTTAACAATCGTGGCAAAATATTTATATAGGGTGATATTATGCCTACATTAGGTACAAACGCCTGTGTTTGCCCCTGTATGCCTGTAATCTTTGCAACAATACCCATAGTCATAACGGCAAAGATGGGCCCAGCAGAAGCCAAGCCTACAATTCCAAAGCTATCCTCCTCCGATGTGCTACCCCCTCTTGTCTGGGCAATCCCGTAACTCAGAGCCAATATAAACGGAGTGGTCATGGCCCCTGTAGTGGCCCCTGAGGCATCTACAGCAATGGCCAGAATCTCCTGTATGGTACCTAACCCCAGGATAAATATTATAAAATAAACAAACGTAAATATCCTATTCAATGCCTTGCCATATAGGATTCTAAGCAATCCTGTTGCAACCATAATACCTACACCAATAGATACCACTATTAAGAATGTTGAACCGGATATAAGGTTATCGGAGGCTACTTGTACCTGATTAGCCAAAATCTGCAGATCTGGTTCCGCAATATTAATCATAAATCCTAGTATAAACCCTAATATAATTACAATATACACCCTATCTGTCCTTGCAATGGTCTCACCCATCAGATTCCCAATGGGCCTAATTCCAATATGTGCACCGAATAAGAAAATTCCTAGCCCTATAATCACCAACATAGCTCCTATTATAAATCTGGCCAACATCTCATTGTCAATGGGTACTACGGTAAAATTTAATATGATGACCAAGATGGTTATGGGTAGTACGGAGAACGATACCTCCCTTAGCTTATTTAAAAGTATATCCAAATAACCTCCCCTTTCATCCTAAGATTCATATAAAATAAATACTGTAACGATATACGGGATGGATCTATAACCATCCACCCCTTATCAAGGATTCTTTAATTATACCATATCTACATCAATAGTTCTATATTTCTTTTTATACTAGATGAATCTATCCAATTATTTGGGGTCTCCTCCTTTAACCTCAATCCACGCTCCCAGTGAAGGGAGCGACCGCAGGGAAGGATACAACGAAGGCCTGCATTAAAGAACTTCAATCCACGCTCCCAGTGAAGGGAGCGACAAGCATATTTTAATAAAAATTTTACAGTTAAATCAACTTCAATCCACGCTCCCAGTGAAGGGAGCGACGTTGATTCACCCGGCTCAAAGTCTATAGTTGGAACTTCAATCCACGCTCCCAGTGAAGGGAGCGACAGCTACATATAGTTATAAAATAACTACACCTAGCAATATATAGTAATCATTTTCTATTCTATATATTAGATCTTATATAGAATGCATTATATAAGCCTTTGTCCAGCCATTTTCAGTGCGAATAACTCACAGAACCTTCCACAGCTTATGGTTCGCACTTATAGTATTAATGGTTTATCTATATTATACGATGTATTTTTTCCCATTTGTTTTACCGTTCTTTCATAATTTTTACCTAACCTATAAAACCTCAGACTATCTTTTTCATGGTTTATTGTCTCGCTTAATTGTTGTTTTATCATCCTGAGTTGCCCTTCGTTTACCTTGCATTCAAATACCGAATTTTGTACACGCTGCCCATAATTCAAACAAATCTTGGCAACATTTCTTAATCTCTTTCTTCCCTCCTTTGTAGTTGTACTTATATCATAGGTTATCAAAATATACATTTTATCACTTCTGTATTTGTCAACCCAAAACTGTGCCATATTTTAATTGAAAACTGGGCCAGTTTGGATAAAAAATTAACTGCCTTTGTTCATCCATTCCATAGTTTCCTTTATCCTATATGAATCCCCATTCATATT
>JAAYRM010000012.1 GCA_012518745.1 Tissierellia bacterium | reverse complement strand
ATGAGAGAGTTGCGGTGGAAGGGGAGCTATCCCCAGAGGAACTGTTAACCCTATTAGATGATATGGGGATAATCCAAAATGAACAGACCATAGGGCTATTAAGGGAATTTTTGATCCATGGGATAGAGGTGACCAGGCAAAGCTTTGAAGCTATATTGGATATGAAGGCCTCGTTAGAAAAATTGTTTGATATTCTGGATCAGGAATCCATGGCCATGCTCATGGATGATGGAATAGATCCACTCAAGGAGGATATAAGGGAGCTGGTAGATAGGATTGAAAATCAGTCAGATGCTAGCAGGGGTGGTAGATCCGATGAAGTTGCTAAGATATTGGATGAGATGGGGGAGGTTAAAGGTATTACGGATAGGCAATTATTATCGTGGATCGAGAACGAAGGGGATTTTCGGATAGCCGATCTGAAGGAGATAATGGAAACGGATATCCAATTAAAAACACCTACAGATCAGCGGATTATCGCAAAAGCCATCACCATATCCAATATATTTAATACCCTAGGGGATCTGGATTCTAATACCATAGCATTTGCCTCGAGGAAGTATACCAATATAACCTTGGATAATCTATATAGTTCTGAGGCATATATCGATGCAAATGGGGGCGATGCGATTCAACCCATAGATGTGATTGAGGAGAGTTTGATAAGACAGGAGTATCTGAACGCCAAGGCCTCTACCAGGTTTAGCCTTATAGCGATGAGCATCGAGGATGGGATAGAGCTAGATAAATTGCCGTTGGAGGACCTGAATAGGTATATAGATGGACGGAATAAGTATAGGGAGGCATATGAACTGGCGAGGGAAATTAAATCTCTCAATGGGAGGGAAGATTCGATCATACCTGGGGCGATGAAGGGTGGAGTACAAATGTCCCTAGGGGAGTTGGTCAAGATCGATTCCATATTGAACCGTGGATATGGGATAGGAAATATATTGGATGATATATTACGCGGGCGAGATGGCTCAGGGCTGGAAGGAATGGAGGCGGAGATCGAGGCTCTAAGGGTTGGTATAAAAGACCTCTCCACTTCCCTAAGGGGAAATGGGAAGGATATAGCTGGGAACTATAAACGGGTATTGGAAGGGCTTGGGGATCTCAATCACTCCCTTGACTTCAATATGGGGGAAAGGGATGAAGGTGCCCGTAATATCCAAGAATACCTGAGATTACAGAATGAGCTTTCGAGGGATGATTTCATACTGCAGATACCTATCGCTACCGATACGGGCTATAGCAATATAAATCTCATAATTAATGGTATTGGCAGGGGAATCGATCAGGATGATATGGTCTTCCATTTCAATCTGAAGACCGATAACTTAGGACAGGTCAGATTTAATCTGGAAGTGGTGGGGGATGAGATCAGCGTATGTTTTAAATCGGATAGGGAGGATGCGATCCTAGAAAACAAACAGTTATTGGAAGAGGGATTGAGGGAGATAGGATATAACTTGAAGACGATGGATGCAAACGACACGATATAGGTGATAATATGAAAATACGATTGATTTTGGGCAAGGATATAAAGGCTGCCTATGAAAACAGGACTATGGATAGCAATATTGATCTTAAAGACGGGATCAATGCGGAGAGTATTCAGAGGGTGCCCGAGGAATTATTTCGTATATTGGGCAAGACCCTATCATTCATAGAGAATATAAACCATATGGAGGGAAGCGAAGATGAGGATAAATAATAATATACCGGCATTAAATACCCATAGGATGCTTGGGATAACCAATATTGGGTTGGAAAAGACCTTAGAGAGGCTATCATCGGGTAAGCGAATCAATAAGGCCTCCGATGATGCGGCAGGCTTGGCCATATCTCAGAAGATGGAAGCACAGATTAGGGGGTTGAGGCAGGCCTCGAGGAATTCATTAGATGGCATATCCCTTTTGCAAACCGCAGAGGGGGCATTGAGCGAGGTCCATTCGATGTTGCAGAGGATGCGGGAATTGACGGTGCAAGGGGCTAATGGGATATATGAAGAAGGTGATCTGAAGGCATTAGCAGATGAGATTAAGGAATTGACCGAGCAGATAGATAAGATAGGGCGGGATACCACCTTCAACGGCATATATCTATTGAGGGGGAATCTAGCCGGGGAAGAGGATGCGGATAATGCGATTCTAAGATTACAGATAGGGGCAAATAAGGAACAATATATAGATATAGATATGCATGAGATAAATGTGATGGTTGGAAGCGGAGGACAGTTGGATATTGCCGATGGCGATTCCATCATAATCATAGATGCCGATGGCAACTTTATGGTTAAAGAAGACGGTTTAAATCCGGAGGATTTCAACAATGCTATAACCATTTATGAGGGTGCCATAACCACCGTGGCCTCGCATCGTTCCCAGTTAGGGGCATATCAAAATAGGTTGGAGCATACGATAAGGAATACGGATAATACAGCTGAAAACCTAACGGAAGCAAAATCTAGGATAGAGGATGCGGATATGGCCATTGAGATGTCCGAATTTGTCAAACTGAATATACTGCAACAGGCGGGGACGGCTATGCTTTCACAGGCTAATCAATTACCACAATCGGTATTACAATTATTACAATAGGAGATGAACTGACCTATGGTTAAGATCGCGGATACGCAAAATATTTCAACGACGAATGCTTGGGGATTGGTAGCCATGCTATTTGAAAAAATGGTGGAGAACTTTGAAGAATCCATATCCTCAATTGAAGATGATGATTATATCAAGGTAAGGGAATTGAATAATCATTCGAGAGCTATTCTAACGGAATTGATGGTACAATTTAATGGGGAAGATGATATCTCCACGGATATAAGGGAATTGAATCTATATATCAATAAATTAATGACAGAAGGTGAGCTTGAGGGGAGAGTATCTACATATAGGACCTGTATAAAGGTACTAGTTCCCCTAATCATAGCCTTCCGGGAACTGGAACTCGATGAAAAACCAAGCGCAGTAACGGGGCTTACCTACGGAAGGGATAGTTTGGATGAATATGTATTGAAAGAGAATAGAGATTTCAAAGGATAATAAAAGGCCATGGTATATACCATGGCCTTTTATTATCCCTATTATGTATACGTGCACCCAGGGTTGACACCTTAACTCAGGCGTTACCTAAGCAGTTAGCTCGAGATAGGCACTCCCACGGCACATGGAAAGATCTACTTACCGCTGCTTCCTCCCGGATCTGACGGGGTTCATAGGTTTCCATTGCGCGGGACCCATCCGTCAACACCACTTACTTAGGGCAGACCCTAAATTAGAAGCGCCGAAACTGGGAATTCAACCCTGCTATAGCGGATTGCAGGTTATAGGGCACCGCTACCGCCCCGTCTAGCACGAAAAGTTAAAATGGCGGAGAGAGAGGGATTTGAACCCTCGAAACGCTTTCACGTTTACCCGCTTTCCAGGCGAGCGCCTTCAGCCAGCTCGGCCACCTCTCCGTGAATACATTATGAAATTGAATAGTTCTTTATTCCAGGGATATATTATACCGAAAAATATTATAAATGTCAACCGCTGACGATAAAAGATTATGCCTCACCTTTTTCATGTACTTTCAATAACTTGTTTTCATTTTTTAAGGCCAGCTTACTATATATAAAGATTCCCGCTATAATGGAGATTAGCAATTGAAACATATCCATTATTGTATTCTCCCATGGAATAAGATTCAATATATTATAGGTCAATAGTAGAACTATGGCCATAGTAACTAAGATGGGAAACAATCTTAATAATCCCTTTCCTACCTTTTTCATATCCACTATATGGGTATCCTTATTGATATTCCATATCAATAAGGCTGCAACTAATGTATTGGATAGGCTAGTAGCTAATGCTAATCCATGAACGGCCATGGGGTTGATAAGTATCCAATTTAATATGAAGTTTATTATAACCCCAAGTGTTACAAACTTTGTTGAGGTTATAGGATCATGGATAGCATAATGGCAGTTGATAAGGATCAACATGATGGCTATACCCACCAAGCCTAATGCATAATGGATCAGAACCTGGGAAGTTATCAGGGTATCTGCGGGGGCAAACTTACCCCTTTCGAATAACAATTTAACTATGGGGTTTGCAAGGGTTATTATTACTATCATGGCCGGTAATACAACCGATGTTACCATATGCATCCCCTTATCCATTAAGGATTTCAATGAGGTGATATCATTGCCGGCAAATCTCTTGCCAAGTGCAGGAATTACTATTATAATCATTCCCATCACTAGTATTCCAATGGCCACATGTATGATAACATCGGAATAGTTAAGCCAAGATTTACTCCCCGTAATCAATGTAGAGGCAAAGGATTTGTCTACCGCAACGTTTATCATGTTGATGGATGTACCCAGAACCACGGGCCATAGCGCAATAAAGAACTCTCGTAGATAAATGCTTTGAAAATTTAGAATAGCCTTATATCTATATCCCTTGGCAACTGCAGTAGGTATTATTGAACATAGCTGAAGGATCGATGCTACTATCCCGGTGATTATCAATCCATGGATACCATGGTGGGAAAAATAGGTCAGGAATAAAATGTATGCAGCATAATAAAATAAGCAGGATTTAAATTCCGATTTAGGGGAATCCTCACTATGCAAAAATGCTATGAATATGGCCCTAATTAGGATGAATAGGCCCATGGGTAGCCCAACCCTAACAAGCTTTAACATATCTTGTAGGTTCTTCCCTTCAATGCCTCTTACCAATATCTTAATAATTATAGGTGATAAAAGCCAATGTAAAACCAATATACCTATTGCAAGCAAAATGACGATATGCAGCAAGTTATTTACATAATTTAGCTTATGCTCTTTGCCTTTCTTATTTTCAATCTTAGATAATATGGGTTCCGTACCTAGGCTAATTGCCTCACCTATTATATTAGCTAATAGGATGGTGGCTATTATAGCAGTAAAATAGGCATCTGTTTCGGCACCGCTTCCTAGCTTGTAGGCAATTAACATCTGCTTTGTTAGGCCCAATAGTTGATTAAAAAAGATCATTAGTATTATGAAACGCGAAGTACTGATTGCCCTTTTTAGCGTAGAATCCATAATATATACACCTTCCCACCAGGATTATTTGTATACATATTGAATTATAACAGATTGCGGATGCAAATTGAAACGGAAACGACAATAATTTGTGTAAATATTTCCCGCTTCTGATATAATATATATATAAAGGAATACGAGGATGATAAAATGTACCAAGCACTATATAGACAATATAGACCTAAGACATTTGATGAGGTATTAGGACAAAACCATATAACTATTATATTGAAAAATCAAATCAAAAAAGGAAATATCGGGCATGCATATCTATTTTCTGGCACCAAGGGGACCGGAAAAACTTCGACGGCCAAGATATTTTCTAGGGCTGTTAATTGTACCGATTTGGAGGATGGTAATCCATGTAATAAATGTGATATATGTAGGGGTATATTGGATGAATCCATAATGGACGTTATAGAGATGGATGCCGCGAGCAACAGAGGGATAGAGGATATTAGGGAGCTAAGGGAAAAGGTGGTATATCCCCCATCTAGCACCAGATATAAGATATATATAATAGATGAGGTACATATGCTTACAAGGGAATCTTTTAATGCACTCCTTAAAACATTGGAAGAGCCCCCGAAGCATTTAATATTCATATTGGCTACCACGGAACCACAGAGGCTGCCACAGACCATCCTATCCAGATGCCAAAGGTTTGATTTCAAAAGGCTGAGTTCCAAGGATATGATTGAGAACATGCGAAGTATATGTGATGAACTAGATATATATGCGGAGCCAGGAGCCCTGTCGCTCATAGCTCGTAATTCCGATGGCGCGATGAGGGATGCATTAAGCCTGCTTGATCAATGCATATCCTATAAGGAGAGATTGACCTATGAGGATGCGTTGGATGTCCTAGGCATAACGAGTACGGATATATTGTTCTCCATAGTAGATGATATCATAGGTGGCAGGGCAGAAAAACCGTTGCATAAAGTGGATGAGATAATCCAGGATGGCAAGGATATAAATCAACTCATCAAAGATCTAATATATCATTTTAGAAACCTATTGATAGGTAAATCCTCTAAGAGCTATGCGGATATAATAGATATGGATGATGGGATAGTCGAGGCATATATGAAGCAGGCAGAGGATATCAGCTTAGAATTCATATTGAGGGTTCTAGACATATTGAATGCAAGCGAAAAACAGGCCAAATGGGCAACCCAACCAAGGATTATACTTGAAATGGCCATAATAAGAATGGTAAACTTAGACACGAAAAACGATATGGAAGCTAGGATAGCACAACTCGAACAGGCCATAGGCGGCGGGCAATTAAATATACCGAAGACTACGAAAACCGAGCAGACTATAGGGGCTGTGGCTAATAGGGAGCGACAGAAGAAGGAGCCTGTACAAACGAAAAAACCTATACAAACGATGGATGGTAGCAAAGATCTAAACCTTAGTACAATCAGGGGTGAATGGGCTAAGGTGCTAAATATAATACGGGCGGAGAATGTCAGAATCAAGGCCCTACTGAGGGAGGGGAAATTGGTATCGTTTGTAAATGATACCCTTTGCATTGGATATGAGGATGGATATGGGATCCATAAGGAGGCCATAGATCGTCCAGATAATAAGGAGACCGCAGAGAAAATCCTCTCATCCTATTTCAAAAGCAAGATACGTCTCCGCTTCATAATGAGTGATGAAGAGACAAAATGTAATGACGAGGATGGTACAGATGAAATCCAAGAAATAATAGATTTTTTTGGAGATGATATAGTAAAAATAAAGGAATAATATAGAGAGGTGGATTTATAATGGCAAGAGGTAGATTCCCAGGAATGGGTGGAAATATGGGGAATATGATGAAGCAGATGCAGAAGGTTCAGAAGCAGATGGAAGGGGTGCAGAAACAGCTCGAGGAGACCGAGGTAGAGGCAAGTGCAGGGGGAGGAGCAGTTACCGCAAAGGTCAATGGTAAGAAAGAACTTTTGGATATTACGATAGATGAATCTGTAGTCGACCCCGATGATGTTGAAATGCTCGAGGACCTGGTATTGGCAGCAGTAAATGAAGCTTTGCGAGAAGCTGAAGATATGATGGCAAAGGAAATGGGCAAACTAACCGGGGGAATGAATATACCAGGATTGTTCTAATTGAAAGGCTGATGTAGATGGATTATTATGCGCTACCCATTGCAAACCTAATTGAACAGCTCTCCAAGCTTCCCGGCATAGGGAGGAAAACTGCCCAGAGGCTATCCTTCCATATATTAGATATGGATTCTGCAGAAGCGGAGGAACTGGCTATAGCAATTACGGATGCAAAGCAAAAGGTACATTATTGTAGCATATGTTGCAATCTAACGGATGAGGATCCTTGCCATATATGCAGGGATAATAGAAGGGATAAGGATGTAATATGCGTTGTCGAGGGTGCTAAGGATATTATAGCTATGGAAAAGACCCGCGAATATAAGGGGTTGTATCATGTTCTCCATGGCACCATATCTCCAATGGAGAATATAGGGCCCAATGAGATAAGCATAAGGGAATTATTAAATAGGATATCCGATGACGAGGTTAAGGAAGTTATATTGGCTATAAATCCTACCGTTGAAGGTGAAGCCACGGCCTTATATATAGCAAAGTTATTGAAACCATTGAATGTAAAGACTACGAGGATAGCCCACGGTATACCTGTGGGAGGGGATTTAGAATACTTCGATGAGATAACGCTTAGCCGAGCTTTGGAGAATAGGAGGGAATTGTAGACAGGGATTTACCTATCTGCATAGGGGAATACCGGGAGGAAATAATCATGGGAATAGGATTAGCAAGCCTTATACAAAGGTGTGCTAATCCTTTGTTTTATTGAGGATATTTTCTAATGGGCTCTAGTATTTGTGAATTTTCTGACTACATGGTACAATCTAATTATACCATATTTGGAAATCAAAGGATTATGCTATGAATAATTATAAAGAGCTTTTGGCTCATTATGATGTAATGAAACCGGAGAGGAGCCAACCACTATTAGATCATCTACTAAGTGTTGCTAATTATTCTAGGGTTATAGGGGATTTGGTCAAAATGAAAAGTTCTTGTCAGTTGATAGGGTTACTCCATGACTTCGGAAAGGTGAGCAATAAATTTCAATCCTATATAAGAGGAAATTATAGTGGAAGGGTTGTCCATTCTTCTGCTGGGGGAATTATAATCGAATATATAGCTGATAAGGTATATAGGGATTATAGCATGGATATTGTACTGGAGAAAAACAAGATTAAAAAGAGTAATTGGGATCTTTACAGAGAAATATTACAATATCCCATATTAGCCCATCATGGACTATATGACATAATAGATAAGGATTTTAACTATAGGACAGGACTAAGATTGGATTTAAACATGGGGGATAAGGATAATTTTATTGATGAAAACTTAATGTTCTTAAATCTATTAAATGAGAAGTACATTAAGGTCGGTGGTAAATCTGTTTATGATCTCTATTATGAAGGATTTAAGGAGTTTGTTAATGTTCATGAAAACATAAAAACCTTATTATCTGATACTGAATCTAATTCGGATAGGCAGAATAATATACGTAGAAATAAATCTTTGAATTTCTATTATGGAGCCCTAATAAGATTATTACTTTCCATATTAAAAGATGCAGATATATATGATTCATCTAATTACTATAAAGGTGATAAGGACAAACTATACTCACAAGGGGAAATAAATAAGATATGGAGCGATGTAGGAGATAAAATAGAAAACCTTTATCAGGGTTTTAATGAAAACCCCAATAAATCGGAACTAGATATTATAAGAACAAACCTTGCTAATGAGATATATGAATTCTCCCTAATACATGATAAAGGTACATATAAATTGGATATGCCAGTAGGGGAACGTGTCATAATAGTGATGGGTGCAGTTTGTGTTATTAAATCAAGGGTTTCAGGAACTTTAAACAAATATAATTCATGCATTGCTTAGAGTAATTAGAACCTAATTGTTGTAAGCAGTGCATGAGAAGAAAATAATATTACTTTAATTATTTATAATTATTTAGTATACTTATATTTAAATAATTGGTTGTTACGAACCAGTAGAATACTATTCATTAGTGGATAAAGGGGTGGTTTGTTTGGCTAAGTCAGAAAAAAAGAATATAAATATTGATTTTCCTATAGAAGAGACAAAGGATAATTTGATTAAGAATATACAGAAGTCCAATAAATTTACGTTGCAAAATATTATGTTTGATAATAACGAATATACTATATTAATAGATGGTGAAAAAAGTGCAAAATCAGGAAAGGGCGAGAGTATTGAAGTCAAAATTAAGGATATTAATGGGTTATATTCATTTATCCATATAAAATCAGAGTTGAAATCTAGAATACAACAATATGATTGGAATATAAATAATGAAAATATTGATATGATAGAATCTTTTCTTAGAAATAGTTATGAATATGAAGCTAATCCTGGTACTGAAAATGAAAAAGCAATTATGGGAAAATATAAAAGCTATGCTGAAAAGATCAAAAGCCAGTTAGCTTCTGTACCTTGTATGTATTACGGTGGTCATGAAAATCTTACTAATGAAGCTCAAGGGACATTAAATGTATATCCTGATAAGTTAGAATTTGTAATTATAAGAAAACAATTTGAAATTCCAATTTCATCAATAATTAATAATGAGATAATGCATCAAGAGCAGATTACTCAAAGATTAACAGCCACAAGAATGGTATTGCTTGGGGGATTTTCATTAGCAGCTCCTAAGAAAAAAACCAATGTATCTAACTATTTAACCATTGAATATGAGGATAGAGGAGTACGCAGTATGCTGATATTTAAAGGAGTTTCATCTTTTTTAAAAACAGAGAACAATGCAACTATT
>JAAYRM010000011.1 GCA_012518745.1 Tissierellia bacterium | reverse complement strand
TGATCTGTGCCATGATTAATGCAATGCCGGCCCCCATAATCCCTGCTATTCCAATGGAGGTTCCAAATAGAAGGGCACCTTCCGCGGAGATGGTATCATTGCCAAAACTCATCATTATACCACTGATAAAAAATATTAGTAGAATATTGATCAAAATCGTCTCTACTATTACGGCAAGTGAATTGGATTGGCGTCCAACTTGAAATGAACGTATGAGCTCGGTCAACCCAAGGTCTTCTTCTTTTCGTGTATGGCCTATCACATGTAATATGGATATCGTCATTGCAAATAACCCACTGAAGAGCAGCATCATATGAGAATACATGGCTCCTAAGGTATAGTCGCTTGCTGTTTCCACAGGGGTTCGCCCTACCATGGATATCATGGCCGGGTTCTGCAAGGTTTCATACATCCCCAACAATCCTTCCCCCTTTGTAATCTCCTCCATAGCTGGAACAAAGGCAGATGCGAATAATCCAAGGCCCAGCACCCAGATAATGATCTTCTTCCAATCACGTTTTAAATATTGTATAAATAGTATATTCCAACGTGCAAACTTCTCCTTCATCATATCCCCCTCCTTTACAATATCTATCCCTTGTAATGGCGCATAAATAAATCCTCTAGGGTTGGGGCGTTGGCCTCAAATCTTTTAACCCCTAGCTTCGTTGCTTCTATTAAGATATCGTTTAAATATTCATGATCGGCTGAGAATACGGCCTGATCATCTTTTAATACAAAATCATGTACACCCTTTATATCGAGCATTCCGGCTACATCTTTTTCCGTTTCCAAGATTACAGTTGAACGGGTCAGATGTCGCAGTTCATCGAGGGTACCAGCTTCTACAATCTCACCCTGTCGAATAATAACGACCTTATCCGCCAATTTTTCAACTTCACTTAGGATATGGGAGGATAGCAATACCGATTTACCCATCTCCTTAATTTTCCCGACCTCTTCTTGAAAAACCTGCTCCATCAATGGATCAAGACCGGAGGTGGGTTCATCAAATATATATAGATCCGAATCCACGGATAATGCGGCGATTAACCCAACCTTTTGCCTATTTCCCTTAGAATATCCCTTGGCCTTTTTCCCAGGTTCCAATTCAAAACGTTCAATCAGATAGTCCCTTTTCTTCTCATCCCCGGCTCCATGTAATTTCATAAATAGATCTATAATCTCTCCCCCCGTCAGATTCCCCCATAGAGCCACCTCGCCCGGAACATATGATATTCTTTTATGAATTTGAAAACTATCTTTCCAAACATCTTTGCCGAATATCTCTGCCTCTCCGCCATCCCTTTTGATAATCCCTAATAACACTCTGATAGTAGTCGATTTACCCGCCCCATTGGGCCCGATAAATCCAACCACCTCTCCAGTTTTGACATCAAAAGTTACATCCTTTAAGGCTTGAACCCTTCCAAAGCTCTTTTGCAAACCCTCAACCCTTACAAGTCTTGACATAATATACCCCCTCATTTATAAAAGCTATCCTTCAGCATATTGGAATAGACTTCCCATTCCTTTAAGGCTTCCACAGCAAATTGGCTGCCATCCTTAAAATCATCCATCCGCTGAATGTTTTTCTCTCCAAAACCAAACATGGTCCAGTTTAATATTTCAATTGCTTTCTCTATATCTATATCATCTCGGAATTTAGAATAATCAATGTTTTTATATATTTCCTTCATTCCCCTATCATACATAAGCGATATCTTTTCACTGATAATATCCCCTACCTCCCTGGATTCCTCTAGTTTTACGGAGGCTAGGAAATCTAGTACATAGGGAGATCCCCTATACATCTTCAACTTTCGTATTCCAATGTTTCCAATTCTATTAAATATATCCTTTTCCATTAAATCGATTTCTTCATATAGGCCTTGAACAAACTCCATGCCATGATCGATCAGGTACAGATAGAATTCCTTTTTACTATTGAAATAATTAAATAACGATCCTTTGGATATACCCGCATCCTTCACAATCCTATTTGTAGATGCCTTATCAAAACCATTTTCAGCAAATTCCTTCAACCCGGCATTTATGATCTCCTCCTGTTTTTTTAGATCTAGGCTTTTGAATCTAGGATATATCATGCTCACCTCCTTATATGAAACCTTTATGACCACCTCGGTCATATATATCGTATCCTAAATGATCACCCGGATCAATAGTATCTTCCTATATATTTGGGCATGAAAAAAACAGCGAGTATTTAAACTCGCTGTTCAATATCCCATGGCTAGGACATACCTAGCCTATGAGAATGGGGTCGCATATGAAAATACCTATTTAACCTGATTGACTACCACCTCATGAGAATTTAATATATTTATGGTGCTACTTCCCTTCCCATAGATTAATTCCCCATGGATGGTTTCAGTCTCCTCATCTTTAGCTTTAATATTCCAATTAGCATTTCCTTTGAGCCCTTCGTATTGGTTGGCGAAGGCTTGAATATTTAAATCCATATCTTTTTCCAATACAATCTCGGTATTACTCACCCCATCTATTATCCAGTCTTTTTGAACATTATCTAATATCAATTCTAAATTGCCGATATTTCTAATCTCCACATTTCTATCCCCAGGTATTACTATATTAAATCCATGAAGACTTACCTTTTCACCGTTACCATAGCCAAATCTACCTGTGGTGTAGATATAGGCCGTATCCCCAGATTCCTCCACCCTTATATATTCACCCTTGGAAATCTTCTCAGCCTTTTCTTCGCTATCCGTTACTATATCTAAAAATCCTGTAGTTACTATATTGTTCCCGACACCTGTCCTCAAGGTCAGGCCACCGCCACCCGGGGAATCTATTACTATCTTTTTGATATCATCCCCTATCCCTATTTCCTCCATGGGTATCTGATAATTGAATGTTTCCGATGATATCACGCTGTTGATCTTATTGATAATGCCCGTTTCGATTATTCCATAGATGGATAGGTTGATCCCGACTATCAATATCACCATGAATACGCTCAATATATCGTATCTGATCTTTATATCCTCATCTTTACTCCTATATGATGCCCAGAGTATTTCCCCACCTAGCAAAAGCAATATCATGGGCCAAAACTTCATCCCCAGCTCCACCGCCGATACCTTATTCACCTGGGCTATAAATATTAAAATTCCTAATCCAATCAATACTACCGCCATGGATATGGTGCCTACTCTTCTTCTTTCCATATATCCTCACCTTCCCTTCCTCCATCTTCTATTCCATCTTCCTTCTTCCTGCTCAGTAATTTAATCCCCCCAATAATGAAGATTAAGGATATTATGGAGGTTTGTATATAGTTCATAAGCTGATATGGAATCAGTGGATATAATATCCTCTCTATAACTATGAATATCCCTATTCCAATGAGGGTCCATCCTATCCATTCCGGTTTTATAGATACCAGTATGTCTGGAAACTCATCCTCTACTACCTTATTGTCATTAACCATATGGAATGCATCGAAGAAGCTATAGAACCATATCAATGGTAATAGGAATAACAATAGGCTTAATCCCAACCATCCCATGAAAAATATGGTGAAGAAGAATATGCCCATCAGTAATAATCCCTTCTTCTCACATCCTAGGTACATATGGCCTGCCCCCGGAATTATGGATAGCGCCATGGTTATGGTCTTTCTATTGGAACCTGCGATGTCTTCCTTGCTCCTATATCCGGCATCTTCCCCATCAACCATAGGCCTATTTATGTTGAAGTTTTTCATCAGGGAAAATGCGTCCATTAACGCTACCAGCCATATGAGGGGCAGTGCAAATATGAGTATAATCGCTATTTCGCTATGAATTATAAATGCAAACCCCAATGCGCCCATTATCGCCCCAAGGAATACCATTAAGAATATCAATCCCCTATCGGCAAATCCTATATAGAAATGGGATAGCCCGGGAATAAAGGATAGTATAAGGGTTATAAATTTGCTCTTTTCTTTCATCTCAATCCCTCCCTAGTCTTGGTCTTCTCTATATCATTTATAAAATCGGATGTCCTATTTACAATCCTTCCGGATATACCGGCTACCATCTCCGGTATCTTTACATTCTCCTTCACCGTCGTGGATTTAGTTATATTGGGCACTATATCTATCAATCTGCTATAGAATCCGCCCAAGGTTAGCATTATGGCTACCGAAGCTACGGCGGTATAGTATATGAACATATCCCTATAGGACTTATTAGACCTTTTCCTATTGATAGAGGATATTGGCCTTATGTTTTCTATGCTTTCCATTATATTAAGGGTAAGATCGGGCGATAGGGATTTTTCAGCTGCTATTATCTCCTCATCGTCTATGATGGAGGTGAATATTTCTAGGCATTCATCACATATATATAGGTGTTTTTCCATAGCTATCATCTTATCCTCGGAAAGTGCTTCTTCCCTATAGAATATCCATTCAATAGGATCGTAATGTTTCATGCTATTCCCTCCATTTCTCCCTTAATATATTTCGCCCTCTATAGAGCCTAGAGGCGATGGTCTTCACCGTGGTTCCTTCCTCCTTGGCAATCTCCTTATAGGACTTACCTTCAAAATAAAACTTGATAATAACATCTTCGTAGATATCCGGAATGCTGCTGCATATACGGCGAATACTCTGTCGATTTTCCTTATGCATGAGTATATCCTCGGGCGATTCCCCATCTTGGATGCCTTGCATATCCATAATGGATTCCGAATCCTCCATGGTCTCTTCCCTGAACTTGCTCCTCTTCTTCCTAATCCAATCTATGGATTTGTTGGTAGCTATCCTGCTGATCCAACCTTTAAAATTATCCATTCTATACTCGGGGAGGGAGATATATACCTGGATAAAGACTTCCTGGAGGATGTTTTCGGCTTCATCATAATCCTTTATAAAGTTTAATATTATAGCGAATACATATCCCTTATACCTATCTACTATATCTTCAAAGGCATCCTCATCCCCGGATAAGGTCCTCTTTATCGACTCAGTGTCCTGGTCCATAGCTCCCCTCCTCTCCGTCTATTAATTATAACGGAATAGAAAATAAAAGTACTGCAATATTATAAAAAAATCAAAATAAAAACTCCCAAAGGTATATCCATCATATTACCTACAGGAGTTATCAGTCTTATGTATTGAAATTGTATGAATATCATGTTCAGCCATCATTTCTATTAATCATCATGAGGCTTTTTATTGATTCTATGAATTTCCTCTATGATCACGCTTGTACACACTATAATAACAAATATTAATGAAAGCAAAATTGCATGTGTTGCAGCATGATATGAGCCCTCAACCGAGCTATAACCTATCTTCATAATTATCGGAGAAACTACAATAAGAGAAAAAAAGAATATAAATATCGTTGCTATAAAAGCCATACCAATGTTTTTCATGTAAATTATCCTCCTTAGTAAAGATTGTTTATTCGGTAAATATGGTGCTGTTGATAGGTATTGTGCGAAAGTGTGTCTTTGCCATTCCAAGCAATAACAATCGGCTTGTCATTCCAAACGATCACAGTCGGCTTGTCATTCCGAGTGTAACGAGGAATCTTAGGCCTTATAGGAAAGGAAGGATCCCTTTTCATTATATCTGGAGTGATAATTCAAGATTCCTCACATCCGTTTGGAATGACACCTTGTCTCATTGAGCTCAGGATGGTAGTATAGCCTCTTATTACATACACTTTTTATTTTGCCCCGACACAATGGCGATTGATATTAAAATTATAACAGTTTTGGATATTATGTCTTCTGCTTAACCCTATACCTGAGAACGGTTTTAAGTTTTTCCGCTGCAACCCTCCTTGGATCCGAAAGATATATTTCCCTATGTTTTAAGGTAGCTATTTCAAGGTTATTATCGGTTATAAAGTCTTTCATTATTTGAAAACTTTCCGCTTCATTATCATATGAGCCTATATGAAGTATTTGCACAGATAAGCCATCCTTAATTGTATCAAACTTCACCTTATCTAGGAGGGGGTGGGGTTTCTTTTTCCTTACATTTTCAAACGCTCTATCAAGCACCTCTTTAGTTACAAAATCTGGTTGTCTTATCATAATGGTATATAGCAGTTCATCTTTATCTAGAGCATCTAGTTTTCTACCTTTCTCTGTTAAATTCCATAACCCCTCTAATGGATATACAGTATACTCAAAATAACCTTCCGGGGTATATCCCTGCCTTGGCATCATTCTAATAGCATAGGCTAAGGAATAAAGGACCTGTACCCTTTCCGAAAAATCCTCACTGTTTGGATCTCCCTTCCCATCTATCATAAGAAATTTTTGCCCCAGCACCGTTACTAACTCAGCTTTTTGCTTTGGAACATATAAATCCTTTTCATGTCTTCGCCATTCATGTTTCATTTGTATCCCCCTTCATTTTGATTATCAAAATAATGCTTGTCTACATAAGTCCAATGATACGGTATCCCCAATAAAACACCCTGATATAAGTATTCTACCAGACCATAATTGCGTTTTAAATCACTTTTATAGGGCTAATATCTTTATTAAGTTTCGCCCCATGTAACATAAAAACTGCGATAGGATTCTTCCTTTCCCATCGCAATTATGCACAATCAATTATTCAATTCTTCCTTAAGCTCTTCTATTTTAGATTTAGAGAGGCCTGTTGTCTTTATGACTAAAGCCATCTCCATTCCTTCCCTTAGCAAGTTCTTCGCTATTTCAATATTTCTTTCCTGTCTTCCTTCCTGTTTTCCCTCCTGTTTTCCTTTCCGTCTTCCTATCTCTTCTATTTTTTACAATATACTCATGGTAACAGCCCCCTTCCACCATCTTCCAAATCCCCTAAAATCATTATATCATTTATATCCCAAGGTTTCCATATATTCTGAAAACGATAAATATGTGGCAGAGCCTTTCTCTATTGGATTATCTATATATAATGCCTATAATAATTTCTCGGCCGAATAGTTGATCCCAATGGCTCCTAATGGTGCTGTTATCAGTATTGACAAGACTGCAAGGGCTAATATGGTGTCTCCTGCTTCTACTCCCATCGATAATGGTATCGCACCCATTGCAGCTTGCACGGTTGCCTTCGGTATATAGGAGATTATACAGAAAAGTCTCTCCTTCCAATTCAAATCCGTACCCGATAGGGAAATTAATACCCCTATACTCCTGCCTAGAATGCCAATTAATATAATTATAAGCCCTACCTTACCAGTATCCAATGCCACGCCAATATTTACTTCAGCCCCGACCAAGATGAATAATAGTATCTCCGAGAAAATCCATATTTTATTGAACTTTGCCGCTAGCCTCTCCCCCATATAGGGCATTTTTTCAATCATTACAAACCCCGTAGCCATAACCCCTAGTAAAGAGGCTATTGCAACCTTGTTTTCCAATAAGCTTTCCAATTCCGTTAATAGGATGGCAGTCCCTATTATTAGTAGAACCTTTTTAGTATCCCTCATAGGATACCTTTGGAAGATCTTTAATAGGATCATCACCATCAAAACCCCTGCTAAAATACCCAGTAGTATAGATATTGGAATATTCAGTAATTCCATTCCTATATTCATATCCGATTTCCCATATAGCCCTAGAAAGATGCTGAAGATGGTGATTGCAAAAACATCATCCATGGATGCCCCCGCCAATATCAAAGTTGGTACACTCTTGGCATCTCCTACCTTGTTTTCAATAAGCTCTAGCATTGAAGGAACTACAATGGCGGGTGAGACTGCGGCAATGATAAAACCCAGCATTCCTCCTTGGATAAAGGAAAACCCTAGCAGCTTCACCGATGCAAATGCGATGAAGAATCCCTCTATTATAGCGGGAATGGAGCTCATCTTTAATGCGGTAATACCATTTCTTCTTAAATCCTCTTTATCGATTCCAAGCCCTGCTCTTAATAGTATGATGATCAATGCAATCCTTCTTAGATCCGCCGATATATTGATAATACCTGGCTGCAATATATTAAGCCCATAGGGTCCTATGATGATTCCCAATATAAGCATCCCTAATAATCCAGGAATTTTAAATCGTTCAAATATCCGCCCCACCGGTAATCCTATTAATAGAATTATTGCCAAGCTTTTAGCCACAAGATCATCCCCTTCTACCATAATTGCAAAATAAAAACCCCCACAGGCATAATTATAGTATTGCCTGTAGGAGTCATCAGCATTAAGCGGTTTTGGTGAACCCCATCACCATTATCTAATTGAAGTGTATTATGTTTTGTTGCCGATGTCAAGGGAATCGAGCTAATCAGCTCCATTTTATTGCTTTCAAACTATCCCCTTGTCTCGATCTTACCACCACTATAGGAACCATCGTCATAGTTCTCATTAAATCTAATATTGCTGGCATCCAGTCCCCGTTCCCTAAGTCTCTTTTGGATACCTTCCTTCTCCTTATTCCTTTCAAAGGGGTTGGTAGTCTCCTTAACACCTTGTACAATTTCATACCATTTCTCAAATGGTATACCGATACCTATCTCATTAGCCTGCCAATTTGCCACTAGGCGGGTTCCGGGACATAATAGGGTGATATTAATATCCTTGGTATTGTAGGTGTAGGTTGTTAAGTCCTGACAAACTGCCTGCAAACCAACGGTCCTTAGGTTGGATGTATAGCCGTTAAAGTAGCCATGGCCCTGTATTACCCTCATAATATTATAGGGATTACTTACTATAATTATAATGTCAGGTTCTAATTCATAATTCTCAAGCGGCATAACCGCTATCCCAACAGGTTCTTCCTCTAAGAACAGCATCTCATCGCTGATGCTTTTTGATATCTCTATATTGTGATAAATATTCTTACTCAATCTACCCTTTCCATTTGCCATAGGCTCAGGCACTTCCCTCATCTTCAATGCCATGGCTCCATTAGGACATCCTTGATTTTCCTTGGTTAGTTTCATGGCTTTGCCCCTGCTTGCAAGTTGTACTGAATTACAATAGGTTACCTTCCGATCCCTTTGAGGTACCTCGAACTTTTCGAATTCCTCCCAATCAAAGAAAAATTTAATTCCCACTGGTGTTCTGTCCAGGTCCAAATATGATTCGATTAAATCTACGCTATACTTTATATCCATCTCCATACCTCCATATCCAATTGATTGATCATCTATGTTTCGATACTCTTTTCTATCTTGATCACGCGGGCCAATTCATCCTATGCTCTTTTCTCCATTTCTGTTGCCCCTTCCCTTGCGAATAGAAAACCAATAAACCTTATAAGCACATAGATACAGGCAAGTGCAGCTATTACCTCTTCAATAAAAATCAATTTTATAAAAAGAGGCATAGAATGCCCTGAACTAACTAGGAATCCATTTGCTAGTTTTAATGCCAACCCACTTATTACCAAGGGGAAGGTAAAGCCTGAGTAACTTGGGTAAAATGGTAATCTCAGCATTCTTGACAAATAGAATATGACCCCCCAATATAGAATTTGAGCTACTAGTAACAAAATGTATACAAGAACTGTATTCTTTACTTCAAATGAATTTATATATCCTGCTAGGCATAGGCTAGCCGGTGCTGATAGAATTGCTATGCTAGGAATTGTGGCCTCGGGCATGTCCTTTACCACCAAGATCCTTTTAAGAACTATTGGCAGCAACACTATAAAGGCAATTAACGCAAATAGGAATAGGACCTTTCCTATTGACTGCATTCCAAACACTCCAGATGTAACGCTAGCCACTGCAATTCCAACATATGGTATAAACCAGCTAGGAAAAACCTTCTTGATACTATAGTTATCATTCAAAACAAACTTCTGTGTAAATCCTATCATTAAGATCATATGTAGGATAAGTCCTGCAAACCAAAAGACCCCTGCTATTCCATCGCTAAATGGCTTAATATATGTTGCCAATAGCATCATTGTCATGGAAAACGTAGGAAATACGCTTGCCACGAGTGGATTTTCCAATGCTTCTTTAACACCTTCCGAGAATAGGAGCATCTTTAGAACAACTAGTATGAAGATAATAAATGATATAGTTCCAAATATATTCCTAATATCCTGGCTATAGGTTTGAACTAGGTTGCCTAGGGCTGCAAACCCTAGCATGAGACCCGTAATAGGCAAGGGTAAATCTTTCAACAACTTTTTCATAAAAACCCCCTTCTTTACTCAATTTATTTTTATAATCTTTGCCACATTAATGATATCATCCTTCATCAAAAAAATTAAATAGATATATCTTATGCAGAAACAATTCGTATTCAATTATTTAATAGATGAAATTAATTAAACCCGGATAGGGGATGGCCCCTGCCCGGGTCTAGTTATATTTAGTTCTAGGTCTGTGTGTACGATCCAATCCCACCCCTGTTATAATAGGATATAGTCTATGCTAATCCATATCCAATATAAGTTCCTCTTCCCTAT
>JAAYRM010000010.1 GCA_012518745.1 Tissierellia bacterium | reverse complement strand
ATTTTGAAGAGATGTATGATATGCTCTCATCCGATGCTAGAGAGGAGTTTCCACCTGAGCAATTCATAGATCGCTACAAGAAGATCTATGGGGATCTTGGGGTATCCAAGGTTGAATTCACCTATGAAGGGCTATCCGATGAGGAATTAAAGGCAGCTTTAAAGGAGGGCTCGGCAACTATTCCATTTGCGGTTTCTATGGAGAGCATAGGCGGGCCGATAGAATTTGAATATGATGCCACCCTTATTCGAGAAGGAGAGGATAAGGGTGGGGAATGGCTTGTAGAATGGGATTCTGGATTCATATTCCCTCCGTTAAAAGATGGCGGTGAGGTTAGAATTCATACCGATTCACCGATGCGTGGGCAGATTCTGGATAGAAACAAGAAACCTTTGGCCACAAACGATCATATCTACGAGGTAGGGATTGTACCCGAGGAACTTGGGGAAAACTCGGAAAAGCAAAAGGAAAGGATCGCTAAACTATTGGACATCTCCGTGGACGCAATAGATGGGGAATTGGGTGCCGGTTGGGTAAAGCCAAATCTATTCGTGCCGATTAAAAAGCTACCTGGCGATGCTGAATCCACAATTGTCGAATTAAATGAAATAGATGGGGCTTCAATCCGCAAGGTAATGGGACGAGTATATCCAATAGGGGAGGCTGCAGGGCATTTGACCGGATATATTGGTTCGATAAGCGCAGAGGAATTGGAGGAACAGGAACCAGGGCAGTACTCCACAAATGATTCAATAGGTAAGCGTGGATTAGAGCAATTATATGAAGAACGGTTAAGAGGCGAAAAAGGTGCTAAGATATTCATCGTTAAGGAGGATGGAGGAGAAGAGATATTAGCTGAAAAGTCAGCGAAAGATGGAGAGGATATCGTTACAACCATAGATATAGATGCGCAACGGGAGATATTCAACGCATATGAGGGGAAAGCAGGAACATCGGCGGCAATAAACCCTAGGACGGGTGAGACCTTAGCATTGGTAAGTAGCCCAGCCTTTGATCCCAATGAATTTTTATATGGGATCTCCCAGGAGCGATTAGATGAATTGGAGAATGATCCGAAAACTCCAGTTATCAACCGGTTTTCTGCAACATTTGCCCCAGGTTCAGTAATTAAGCCTATTACAGCTGCTATTGGGCTCCAGAATGGCATTATTAAGCAGGATGAAGCCGTCGATATCAAGGGTTTGACCTGGGCTAAGGGGAGGGATTGGGGTAATTACAAGGTGAAACGGGTTTCAGAAGGGGATGGGCCCGTGGATATCGCAGATGCCCTTATCCGTTCCGATAATATATATTTTGCGATGAAAGGGATTGAGATGGGCGCCCAATCATTTATAGATGGGTTGAAGGACTTTGGATTCGGCGAGGAATTGCCCTTTGAATACCCAGTTCTCGATTCCATGATTTCTGCGAATGGCAAATTGGATGACGAGGTTCAACTTGCCAATACCAGCTATGGGCAGGCGGAGATGGAGAGCGGCGTCCTGCATATGGCAATCATGTACACCACATTTTTAAACGAGGGCAATATGTTGAAACCAACCCTATTGGCTAGCGAGGATATAGGGCAGGTATGGAAGGAGAAGCTGATCGATTCAGATAATGCTGAGCTTATAGGGGATATATTGGCGAAGGTGGTATCCGAAGGGACTGCCACTACAGCGAAGAGGGATGAGCTAGCCATATCAGGCAAGACGGGAACGGCTGAACTAAAGCTATCCCATGATTCTGAGGATCACGAAAATGGGTGGTTCATAGGCTATCCAACTGAGAAGAAGGATATTCTTATAGCCATGATGATAGAGGAAGTCGAGGATATAGGCACTAGTGCATTTGTAGCAGAGAAGGTAGCCGATATATTACTGAAATTGAGTGGGAGATAGATCAGTCAAAGGGCTTTAACAGAATTTGGAAACGATGGGCTATGTATTGGGATAGAATAGACGGGGATAGGGGTTGCTTAATCGGGTGGACAAGGGTAATATATCTATATATATCCATATATTGTTCGGCATAATTTCATCCATATATAGGCTTGTTAGATACTGAATATTTTGATAGACATAGGCAGGGGATATCATGGGGAAAACGAGATATATATTTAAAAATATAATACCTTTATCGTTTGGTTTCTTCTGGATTTTGCAATCACCTGCACCAATAGAAGCACAATCTGTCTTGGGAAATAATATGATACAAGCTTATGTTCCAATTATAATGCAAGCCTATGGCGGGAAGATTTTCTGGGCCATGGCATTGATATTATTGGCATTATCCCTCAGTGTTATCTACAATATTCGTATAAATAGACAGCTAAGAATGCGTAATAGAAAGAATGAAATACTATCCCAGATTTCCAATGAATACCTATATGAATATCATGTAAGATCTGATAGGTTGGAATTATCGAAGAAATGCATTCAATTATTTGGAGAAAAGGATGGGCTGTCCCAAGCTAAAGACATGCTTAAGCAGGTTTTATTGACCGAGGAATCAAACAATAGTGTGCAAACCATAGAGTGGCCCATTGCAGATGGGAAGGTTGGAATATTCAGGATGGTAAACTTTAATATATTCGATAGCAATGGAAATTTGGATTCAATAGTGGGAAAGCTTATAGATATAAGCAAGGAGGTTGCCGAAAAGGAGGAACTGATTATAAAAGCCCAATCGGACGGATTGACGGGTTTATATAATGATATGACTACTAGGGAACTCATAGCCGAGAGGATTAGGAGCAAGGATGAAGAAGATATGGATGCCCTGATGATAGTAGATTGTGATGAGTTCAAGGATATCAATGATACACATGGCCATTTAGTCGGGGACCAGGTATTGATAAATATAGGTAATGCATTCAAATTTACCTTTAGGAAGACCGATATAATCGGCCGAATAGGTGGAGATGAATTCTGTATATATATAAAAAATATTCCATCCGTTGATTTTATTGAATCAAAGAACAGCCAGTTGAGTAAATTGATTCAGGAGTTAAATGAGGGTATAGATATTACTATTAGTACGGGTGTAGCATTTGTTAGTGATGAAAGAACATATGAGGAACTATTTGCAAAAGCAGATGAGGCACTATATAGGGCTAAGATGAAGGGTGGAGCGCAGAACGTGATATATATTGAGCGGCAATATATATAGTATATTTACAGGAATGGGCATTGAAAGGATGGGAGCAGTTGAAGTGAGAAATAGAATAAGCAATTTTATTACTAGTTTTAGTAGCAAGGGACGAATGGCCTTGGATTTGGTTGAACCGGGCGATTATATTGAACAGGGGATGAGTAAGGATCTTCCACCTGGGGTAGATACCGGGTTATTATATAGGGATGTAGTACGGATTGCGTGGCCATCTCTAGTGGAATTGACACTGACCCAGCTAGCCTCCATGGTGGATTTAATGATGGTGGGTAGCCTAGGTCCTTGGGCTATTACATCTGTTGGCCTGACCATGCAACCCAAATTCCTATTAATGCTCATGTTTTTGGCGATGAATGTAGGAGCAACTGCATTGGTAGCCAGGTATAGGGGTCAGGGTGATCAGGAAAAGGCGAATATGATATTGAACCAGGCTATATTATTAACCTTTATACTATCTATTAGTGCTTCTATTTTGGGCTTTATATTTTCAAAGCCCATGATTGCGTTTATGGGGGCATCGGATGCAAGGACCTTAGCTGGTGGAACTGTATATTTAAAAATTCAGATGGTGGGGCTAGTATTAGTAGCATTAACAAGCACTATAACAGCTGCATTGCGTGGGATAGGGAATTCTAAGACGGCTATGAGGTACAATCTAATCGGTAATGGGATAAATGTGATCTTTAACTACCTACTCATACATGGACATTTTGGTTTCCCAAGGATGGAAGTTGCCGGGGCTTCTATTGCTACCGTAATAGGGCAGGGTGTTTCATTTGTGTTGGCATTGATGGTAATTTCCCGTGATGATCAATATCTACACATCTCTCTTGGCAGAGGTTTTAAACCCAGTTGGGAATATCTTAGGAGGATATTTAACATAGGCCTCCCAGCTATGGTAGAGCAGTTGGTTATGAGGATGGGAATGATAATATATTCAAAGCTAGTTGCTTCCCTTGGTACCATGGCATTTGCTACCCATCAGATAGGTATGAATATCCAGGCGCTATCCTTCATGAGTGGGCAGGCATTTGCAATTTCTGCTACCTCATTGGTTGGGCAGAGCCTTGGGAAAAAACGGGCGGATATGGCAGAAGCCTACAGCCGCCGCACCAGGCGTATCGGCATGATGGTCGCCATAGCATTGGGATTAATATTCTTCTTCTTTGCCGTACCAATTATGAAATTATATACGGATGATCCCCTGGTCATATCCGAGGGCGTAAAGATATTCAGGTTGATAGCAATAATTCAGCCATTTCAATCCTCACAATTCATTCTATCCGGTGCGTTAAGGGGAGCGGGGGATACTAGAACTACAGCCGTTATTATGCTGATCACTGTTCTAATATTACGACCTGGCTTGGCTAAAATAAGCATAAGCATGTTGGATTGGGGGTTAATGGGCGCCTGGATAGCGTTAGCTGTCGATCAGCTTATGCGTTCCCTATTGGTAGTGATTCGATATAATTCGGGGAAATGGAAGGATATAGAGGTTTAACAGGTGGGGACCTGATATGTATTCATTTATGTGGTATGATTAAGGTAATAGAACCTTAGGGGTCTGGGTAGAAGGGAGGTATAGATATGTATAGGAATGATACAATCTATTACCCGCAAGATGAGATAAGCACTGTACTATTACCAGTAACCCTAGGCTGTAATTATAATAGATGTGCATTTTGTTCAATGTATAAGGACGATAGATATCGTGAGGTTCCATTTTTTGATATGGAAAGGGAACTGTTAAATATATATAATTATACCGAAAGGGTATTCTTAACAGGAGCAGATCCCATGTCCATAGGGTTCGATAATATGGAAAAGTTGCTAGATATGATCAATCGATACCTACCCTATTGTGCTTGTGTGGCCTCATATGCATCTATAAGGAGTATAGCAAGGTATTCGATCGAAGAATTAACTATTCTTCATAATAAGGGACTGAGATTGCTCTATATAGGTTTCGAAGCAGGCAGGGATGATGTGTTGAAGCTTATGAACAAGGGGCAGACGGTAGAACAATCTATCGAACAGGCTAAAAAACTCAATCGAGCAAGTTTACAATTTAATTCCATAATAATGTATGGAATCGCCGGTGAGGGGGAATGCATAAGCAATGCGGTTGCAACGGCTGATATGATAAATCAATTCAACACCAGTAGAATTATCACCATGAATTTGATAATATTTGATGGAACCGAGTTGAAGGATATGTTAAACAAAGGGGAATTTATTCCGCCAGGAGCTAGGGAACGATTGCTGGAATTGAAAACCCTTCTAGAAAATCTACAGCCAAGTGAACCCACCGTATTCGATACAACCCATCCAACAAATATAATTTCAATCAAGGGCAAATTACCTCAGGATAGAAACCGGCTAATAAATAAGATAATAAACCATTGATATTATACATCTATGGCGATAAAATTGTGATAATATTGTAACCTAAAACCAGTATATGTATTATATAATGGTTATTTAGTGGTGTAGATTTTAAATAGAAGATTGGAGGATTTATAAGCTATGGGAATATTTAAGGAACGAAATAATTATAGGTACATGCTAGTAGCAATTGCATTGGCATTGATCATACTTATAACTGGATGTGGTAAGGGAGATGTGGTAGCCAAGGTAGAAGGGAAAGCCATAACAAAGGATCAGCTATATGATCTATTAGTAGAACAGAATGGTGAACAGGTATTGGATTCAATGATATCCGAAAGGATTATTGAACTGGAGATAAAAAAACAAAAGATCAAGGTTGATAAGAAGGAAATTGAACAGGAATTAGAAAAATTGAAGGAACAACATGGTGGCGAGGAAGGCCTGAACATGATCATGATGCAATACGGGATGGATTTGGAGGCATTGAAGGATAATATAGCGATGAATTTAAAACTTAAAAAGCTTATAGGGCCTGAAATCGATATATCCGAGGAAGAGATGTCGGAATACTATGAGGAAAACAAGGAAGCACTCGGTGAGGCAGAACAGGTACAGGCTCGTCATATATTGGTTGAAACGGAGGAAGAGGCTGAGGAGATTTCAGGAAAGTTGAAATCCGGGGAGGATTTTACTGAGCTAGCAAAGAAGCATACATTAGATGAGGGCAGCAAGGAAGCGGGAGGAGATTTGGGTTTCTTCGGCAAGGGTGTAATGGCTAAGGAATTTGAAAAATCCGCATTTGAGTTAAAACCAAATGAGATCAGTGAGCCAGTTAAAACTGAACATGGATATCATATAATCGAGGTATTGGAAAAGAAGGAAGCAAAGATACCGAGCTATGAGGATGTTAAAGATGATATAGAGGAAATGCTATTGGAGCAGAAAATCTCTGTTGAATATGGGAATTGGTATCAAAAGAAATTGGAAGAATATGAGGTAGAGAACTTTTTAGCTGATAAATAAAGATTTTAAACAACCCACTTCTAATAGAAGTGGGTTTCCGATGCTAGAATAGGGATATTAGGGGAGATATAATCATGAAAACAATCGCAATATTGTAGGATAGTATATTATCAACAATGAGGCTATTGCTGAAACCCAAAATATCACTTTAGTCTTTTTATCTGCATTCTTCTTCTCCATTATAGTATAGGACCAATAGAGCATCAATGCAGTTAGTATAATGAATATTGGCCTATACCTTGCAAATGATCTGAAGCGATCCGCATAAGCTGCATAGGCTGTCCCTAGACCTAGGGAAGCTAATATTAGCCCGCCACCTCAACAAAATGCAGAAATTAGAGCAGGTATAACTGAAAAGATGCTGAGTAGTTTTTCTTTCATATAATTATCATTCCCTTATTCTTAGATATTTGATAGTAATTATATCACAATGCCTATACTGTGATAAAGTACTATTGGCAATTAATATCTCACTATTGACTTAAAAGGGCTTTATTATAATATCATCTTGTTCTTGATATTACTGTCCTAGGATGTTACAATTGATAAGGATTATCAATACGACCTAAGTGTATATTATTTACGATTTAAAAATCTAAGGAAGAGTGATTATATATGGAAATGGGATTGGTACTAATTGCAGGCCTATTAATCGGTGTGATCGGCACAGGCCTAGGGGGAGTAATTATTGCGGTCCTTGGCAATCCGGGCGAAAAAGTTTTAAGCGGTGCACTAGGGTTTGCAGGGGGCATTATGCTTACCGTTATTTTCGTTAGCCTGATACCCGAGGCCATAGAGATGGCGGGTTTTTTCCCCGCATTTATCGGGATAATAGCTGGTATTCTACTGATTTTAAGCATGGATACATTGATTCCCGATAAATACTTTGGCGAGGCGGATTGCTCCAAGTCTCATCTACTCAAGACGGGGATCATATTGGGCATTGGAATAGCACTTCACAATGTTCCGGAAGGACTTGCTAT
>JAAYRM010000097.1 GCA_012518745.1 Tissierellia bacterium | reverse complement strand
CGATTTGGTTTCATCCTGAAATATGGCATAGAATTGTTCGAATAGCTGCCGTCTATTTTCCTCTGCAAAACTGAGGGCATAATTCATGGCATTGAAATATTCTCTTCCCTCGTTTGAGTCCATATGCAATCCCGCTAAATCATGCTTTAAATCGGTCAGTTTATTCTTCTTATTTATATCCCTGGCTATTTTATTATAATAATTAGCTATCTTATATCCAAAATTTCTACTACCAGAATGGATCATCAACCATATGAACCCATCGCTACCTTGTTCCATGGTTAAAAAATGATTTCCGCCGCCCAAGGTCCCCAATTGATACCTAGCCGCATCCAATTCCTCATCTACTATCTTAGACTTGGGTGGATGATTGAATCCCTCCCATTCCCTAGGCCTCTTATGATTTTGAAAACCCAAAGGTATGGACCTATGTGCCCTCTTCACTATATTCTCTAATCGTGCTATGCTTATCTCTTCGATATCGGTTCTAGCCGCGATAATGCCACATCCGATGTCAACACCTACCGCATTGGGAATGATGATCTCCTTGGATGCTAGCACCCCTCCTATTGGCATCCCGAAGCCCACATGGACATCCGCCATAAGCGCTATATGTGAATGGGCAAAGGGTAGATTGGCAAGATTTACGGCCTGGGCCAGCGCCTCATCCTCCACCTCATCGGCCCAAGATTTTATCGGTATTTTCCCTATATCAAAGATCTTCATAATTACCCCCTTCTTATAATTCCTAAAGCTCATTGACAACGCAATCCATTAAACCACCAGATACCTAGGTGGATGTTCGCAATAATGGCAGCTATGAGGACTAGTCCAATCGGTAAAGGACACCTCCCCCAATTCATATATATCTGGGGGCTGTTCAAATGTCTCTATGAAATCCTCTATAGCATCTTCTAGATGGTCATTACAGACTACATACATGGTATCAGCTCCATCCATTTTTTAAGGGATATGCGACAATTCCCCTATAGTATATACATAAGATATAGCTATTATAAAAACTTGACAGTTATGTCAAGTTTTTATGGTCTATTTAACTTCAGTAAATATGGTCTGTACCTTCATTTCCTCGCCATTCCTTATGATCGTCAAGGTTGCGCTATCACCTTTCTTATACCTATATAGTATCTTCTGAAGTTGATTCATGCTCTCGACATCTTGGTCATCTATCTTAATTATGACATCACCTGGCCTGATATCGGCTCTCTGAGCCGGCGAATTGGGCTGTACTTCGATTACTACGACCCCACTGTCTATACTCAAATCCACGCCCAATTGTCTTTCGTATTGCTCCACCTCGGTACCTGCGAAGCCTATAAATACGGTCTTAAAATCTCCCTTCTCTATCACCTCATCGATTATCGGTTTTGCTATATTTATAGGGATGGCGAACCCCAGTCCCTCACCCATCTGGGAGCTGATCTTCACGGTATTGATGCCTATAACCTCCCCTTTGTTGTTCAAGAGTGGACCTCCGCTATTCCCCGGGTTTATAGAGGCATCGGTTTGTATGAGATCCTCTATAACATTATACTGGTTCACCCTTACCGATCTATTGAGGCCGGACACAACACCTGAGGTGACAGTCCTCTGAAAATCCAAACCTAGGGGGTTTCCTATAGCTACGGCTAGCTGCCCAACCTCCAAAGAATCCGAATCCCCTAGACCGGCTGTATCAAGCCCTTTTTTATTCACCTTGACAATAGCTAAATCCAAAGCTGGATCGTGCCATAATACCTCCCCTGATATCTTATCCCCGTTTTCAAATAGCACGTTTATTCGTTTCGCTTTTCCACCTGCGATTACATGGGAATTGGTAAGTATATATCCATCGGGATGTACTACAACCCCTGATCCCACCCCTTCTACCTCCTTTTCCCAGATAAACTCCCTCTGCACCTGTACGGTGGTTATTCCAACAACCGAACTCATAGTCTTCTTCGCTACTGCCTCAACTGCCGATATCTCATCAGTTGGCATTATATTTATCTTATCCCTCTCCTTGGGAATCTCATCCTCATATATACCCGGTAGGGGTAATACCTTTCCATATATATAATTTGGTGCAATATATATGCTTATCACTCCCCCTATAATCGCTGCGATTAATGCAACTACAAAATAGGATAGTAGACCATTTCTTCTTGGTGGTCGTTCATAGTACATTTTCATTCCTCCAATCTATTATAGACAGTATACCCTAGTAGGTTTATTCCTGTAGGTGAGTCCTAGGGATACATCCACACCTACATCCATGCCCATATCCTCTATATAATCCTCGACCGTCTTATATGCCAGATATGGGGTATTGTTTTCCTTGCTCAGGTGTCCTAATAATATGGTTTCACCACACCCCTCTAGAATCCCGGACAGGGTTTCCCCTGCATGAACATTAGACATATGCCCCTTTGGGCTTAGCACCCTCTGTTTTAGATGCCATGGGTAGCTGCCCCCCTTGAGCATATCGATATCATGGTTGGATTCCATAAGATAGAGGGATGATCCCCTTATATTATCCTTCATATTATCACATACCCATCCCGTATCGGTTATAATACTTATTTTAACATCTTTATAATGGATACAATATCCGACGGGATTCGTCGCATCATGATGTATATTGAATGATCGCACTCCTAGTTCACCCAGGTGTAGATCATTCTCCGGCTCCATAATCATTACATTCCTATCCCTTATTTCACCTATCGTCCTATTCATAGCTATCCAAGTCTTCTCATTCGCTAATATGGGTAGATCATACCTCCTAGAGAGCACGCCCACACCCTTGACATGATCTATATGTTCATGGGTCACTAGGATATAATCTATGGTAGTTGGACATACCCCTATCAAGGATAGTAGATCCTCTATCCTCTTCCCACTAAATCCCGCATCTATCAATAACCTGGTACTATCAGTCCCAATATATTGGCAATTGCCGCTGCTCCCACTCCCAAGGGAACAAAACTCTATCCCCATATCACTTCCCCCAATGCTCAGTATTAAGAACCATATCCATTATAGTATATTGGTCGGATATTTAGCAAGAATATGTGTACCAATCATGTTGAATTTATATATTGCATGGTATATAATGTCTATTGCGAAGGGGAGTAGCCAACAATAGTTAATCGTCAACACGGAGAGATCCCGGTTAACTACCTATTAATACTAGGAGGCAAGACCTTTGTTTAAACGACTGTGTTTAAACAAGGGTCTTTTATATTATCGACCATTATAAATTTAAATTCTATTTATATGACATAATAGCAATAACAGACCTTTTGGTTTGGAATAGGAGGATTAAAACGATGACATGGTATAGAAAAGATAGAGGGGAACTGAAATCTACCCTTAAAACCGATTTTGACAAGGGCCTTTCTGAGGGAGAGGTTAAGACCCGCTTAGATAGATATGGTTTTAATGAACTTCAGGAGGAGAAGGGGAGAGGTGCCCTATTTAAAATCCTATCCCAATTTAATGATTTTCTCGTCATAATATTGATACTAGCTAGCATCGTATCGTTTCTAATGGGGGAGAGGACGGATGCCCTAGTAATATTGGCTATAGTGATGATCAATGCATTACTTGGCCTATATCAGGAGGGCAAGGCGGAACAGGCAATGGAGGCCCTTAAAAAGATGTCCGCCCCAAATGCCAAGGTGATAAGAGATGGGGTGATTAAAATCGTTCCGGCTAATACCTTAGTCCCCGGTGATATCGTGCTTCTGGAGTCTGGGGATATCGTGCCCGGGGATCTGCGACTATTGGAGGGGTCCAATTTAAAGATCGAGGAGGCTTCCCTAACTGGAGAATCTGTCCCAGCGGATAAGGAAGCGACTGCTGTCTTCGATGGGTCAATGCCCTTGGGCGATAGACGGAATATGGCCTATATGAGTACCATAGTAATATCCGGTAGGGGGAGGGGTGTCGTTGTAGATACCGCCAATCATACTGAAATCGGTAAGATTGCGACCATGATTCAAACCTTTGAGGAGGATGCTACCCCCCTGCAGAATAGGTTGGATCAATTGGGAAAACACCTAGGAATTGCATGCATCCTGGCCTGCACTTTGGTCTTTGTTATCGGATTCCTCCAGGGAAGGGATCTATTATCTATGTTCATGATCGCCATATCCCTAGCGGTGGCGGCTATACCCGAGGGGTTACCGGCAATAGTCACAATCGTATTAGCCCTAGGGATGAATAGGATGGTTAAACGCCATGCCATCGTTAAGAAATTGCTTGCAGTGGAAACTCTAGGCTGCACCACCACTATCTGTTCGGATAAGACCGGAACATTGACACAGAATGAAATGACGGTTGTAAAGGCCTATGTGGATAATCGAATAATCGATATCACCGGTACGGGGTATGAGCCCGTTGGGGAATTCAAGGCAGGGGATATATCCATCGTTTCCGATGAATTGCCTACATTAAATACATTGATAACTATGGCATTGCTATGCAATGATGCTATCTTGGATGAAGGGGAAGGAAGCTATGAAATTATAGGGGATCCCACTGAGGGCTCCCTATTATCGCTGGCGGGGAAGGCTGGATTATTTAAGGATGATATCGAGCCAAGGTTCCCAAGGATTGCGGAGAATCCTTTTGATTCCGATAGAAAGATGATGACAACCTTTCATGAGGGTTTCATTCCAAATGGAGTGGTATCCTTCACCAAGGGTGCTCTAGATTCCATAATTTCGAGATGCGATAGCATTTATATCGATGGGAATCATATGCCCTTATCGGAGGAGTTGAAGGATGAAATATTTAATATGAATAGTACCTTTTCTATGGAGGCATTGAGGGTCCTTGCCTTTGCTTTTAGGGAGCATCCCGATATCCCCATGGAAGATATAAATACATGGGAGATGGAAAGCAATATGACCTTCGTCGGCCTTGTGGGGATGATAGATCCACCGAGGGAGGAGGCCAAGATAGCTATAGCCCAATGTAAGGAAGCGGGCATTAAGACCGTGATGATCACCGGGGATTATAGGGAAACTGCCTTCGCTATAGGCAGGCAACTAGGAATGGTTGAAGAGGAGCAGCAGATAATGACAGGTGCTGAACTGGATGATGTATCCGATTTGGAGCTAAGAAAATTGGTTAAGTATAAGAGGGTATATACCCGTGTTACACCAAAGCACAAGGTTCGTATAATAGATGCATTAAAATCCAATGGCGAGATCGTCGCGATGACCGGGGATGGTGTCAATGATGCCCTCGCATTGAAGAGGTCGGATATTGGTGTAGCCATGGGAATTACCGGGACTGATGTGGCTAAGAATACCGCTGAAATCATACTGACCGATGATAATTTTGCTAGCATAGTTGCTGCAGTGGAGGAGGGCAGGATAATATATAGCAATATAAAAAAATTTGTACTATTCCTATTATCCTGTAATATCGGTGAAATATTGATCATACTGCTTAGCATCTTATTCAATTTACCCGTTCCGCTTATCCCAATACAATTGCTGTGGTTAAATCTAGTTACCGATAGCTTTCCCGCTCTGGCCCTTGGCATAGAAAAAGGGGAGCCCGGGATAATGAGCATTCCACCTAGGGATCCGGATGAACCAATCTTGGATAGAAGGATGATTATATCCATAGCGATCCAAAGTCTTTCCATTGGCTTAGCCTCCCTATTGGCTTATCGATGGGGTTTAAGGATGTATGGTGTTTCCAATCTGTTGGTTCCAAGGACCGTAACATTTGCTACACTCATTACCGCTGAATTATTGAGAGCTTATTCGAGTAGATCGCAGGATCATACCATATTTGAAATAGGAATTCTTACCAATAGATCCCTAGTCTACGCTACGGTATTGTCCTTTATATTGCTATTGATGGTGATCTATATACCGTTTCTTCAACCCATATTTCATACCTACCCACTAGCCCTTAACCATTGGGGGATAATCCTATTATATGCCTCTATACCCCTTATCATAGGAGAGGCCTATAAGGTGTTCTTCAGGGGATAATTATTATGCCATAGGATTTTCCCTTTTATTGCACACCCACCCTATCCTATGCATAGGATAGAACAAGGAAGGTGGTTGTATGAAGGGAATAGATAACGCTAAATTATGTCCTATATTGAGCGCAAAGATAATGTCCCAATCTGAGGAGGAATTGCCCGTAATCGTTCAGTTGATGGAAGATGATGTCCATCTCAAAGATGGGATTATGGGTATAGCAACGAAAGTCCAGGCCAGCCTCCCATTGATAGATGCCCTCGCCTGCAATCTAACCCCCGATACCATCTATAGGCTGGCTAGTAATCCCGATATAAGGTATATAAGTTTCGATTCTAGGGTCTTTACCCAATTGGATATAGCCATGCCAACGGTAGGGGCTGAGATATTGCATAGGGATGGATATAGGGGAAAGGGCGTAACCATTGCGATTGTAGACACCGGTATATCGCCCCATTACGATTTAACCCAATCCCATAATAGGATAGTCGGGTTTAAGGATCTGGTGAATGGCAAAGCCTATCCATATGATGATAATGGTCATGGTACTCATGTTGCGGGTATCATAGCTGGCAATGGATATTCCTCCGGCGGAAAGTATGTTGGGGTAGCACCGGAATCGAATATACTAGCTGTTAAAGCATTAGATAAGAATGGAAGCGGCCCTACATCTGGTATCATAGAGGCCATATCCTATATAGTTCAAAGTAGGAGCCAATACAATACTAAAATAATTAATTTCTCAATGGGAACACCTGCAAATAATTCCTGTGCTAAGGATCCCCTGTGCCGAGCCGTGGATCAGGCTGTTAAATCCGGAATAGTTGTAGTTGCGGCCGCAGGTAATAGCGGTCCCGATAGGATGAGTATAGTATCGCCGGGAATTAGCAGGAATGTAATTACAGTAGGAGCTGCTGATGATAGGGGAACCATAGATACATCTGATAATTTCATAGCTCCATTTTCAAGCCGAGGGCCTACGCCCGAGGGATTGGAAAAGCCGGATCTATATGCCCCCGGTGTGAACATCAACTCCTTATCGCATGCCAAGCCAGATGCCTATGCTTCCTTGAGCGGTACCTCTATGGCGACCCCATTGGTATCCGGTGCGGTTGCCCTATTGCTCAGTAAGCATGGCGATATGAAACCTGAAAAGATAAAGGATGATCTGATCAAGGCAAGCATCTATATGGAGGATTCTAGGGAATCACAGAAAGCTAGGCTACTAAACCTGCAGTCATTGCTCCATAATGATGGGGATAGCCTGAGGGATAGACCTGGAAAATCGCCTATTTTCAAAGCTGAATTATTGGAGGTTTTTTTCATCTTGTTGATAATAGCATTTCTACTCGATCCTGAAGTATAGTAATCGGACAATTCTAAACAATATTTTTCTAGTTTATGTGGTTAGACCATTATAAAAGGAGGAAAGCTGAATGATCTAGCCTTCCTCCCTACCATTTATCTTATATTTGCCGCCGGATTTATATTTCTTCCGTTTTTCAGTATCTCGAAATGTAGATGAGCCCCGGTGGATCTCCCAGTGCTGCCCACCTTTGCTATTACCTGGCCCCTATATACCCTTTGCCCAGCTGCAACACCTATCGTACTACAATGAGCGTATTTCGTTGAATAACCGTTGCCATGATCTATCTGTACCAGATTGCCATACGCCCCACTATTTCCTGCAAATGTCACCCTACCGCCATCAGCTGCCCTAATTGGGGTGCCAGTCCTGGCCGCAATATCTAGGCCCTTATGCATCCGTCCATTTCTAATGCCATATCTAGATGTTATAGAGCCCCTCGTGGGCATCAGGAAAGAACCCGTGGCAACCGTTCTAGGTACTTCCTTAGTTCCCCTCACCACTAATTGATCGGTAGGCTCTTTAATTACATTATCCTCCAGTATCTCCTTGTCTACCACTACGCCATTATGCTTGATCAGCCTGGCGACGACTTCTTTTTCACCTGGGCTTCCCTCTACCTTAACCTTCTTCTCATTTGTGTACATATTGCTATTCTGCTCTACTTTTACCTCGTAGTCTATTCGTTCAGTATACCTATTTCTCTCGATTGTCTCCACGGTGATCATGGGTTTAGATACTATGAGTTTCACCCTTTCACCTATCTGAATTCTATCAGGATCCAGATTCGGATTGGCTTCTATCAAATCATCTGCGGGTATCTTATAGATGGTAGCTATAGTCCATAGACTCTCCCCCACCTCTACGATATGTTCCCTTATATCCTTTCCGCCCGTGGTTACATATTCAAATAATTTATCCACATCTACAACCCTATCCAATGGGACCTGCTTCTTTGTAACCTCTATCTCTTCAAGTAAATTCAATTCTACAATATCCGTATCCCCATCCTCCCCTTTTAGATAGGGTTCTTTAATTCTATTCAGTAGATCCTCTATTTCCTCTTCCGTGGCAAGAACGCCTATTTCCTTTCCATCTACCTGTAATGCATAACCGTTGACTAGGAAGGTGAATTTTGATTTGATATTGCTCTTTAAAACCTCAATTGGGGTTATTGAGTCCCTCCTAGCATTGATGCCCTTGAATTCTACATCCTGATTCAAAACGATATCCAGATCATATGTACTAGCCAATTGCTCCTCAATATCAGCTAAAATATCCAATACCTCATCCTCATTTCTAGTGATCCCAATCATTTCATCCCCAAGGTATACCGTAACGGCCCTAGTCCTTATTTCAATTACCTTGTATAGGGTAAATGTGAAACCAATTATTAGGATGAGGATTAACCCTTTAATAGCCCTATTTGCAGCCTCCTTGTCACCTATGCCATCCATAGGGTTTCTTAGAGTTCTCAAGGTCTTAATTATTCGTAGATATACGCTATCCTCCTCGGAACCCTTATGCTCATGATCATCCATATCTCAATTCCTCCTACCGGTTTTAAACTATCCGACAACAGATCGAATGTTTAGAACCTTTGTAATCAATTTGTAACAATCTTCATTAATTATAACATGAATTTAATTTTTTTCAAACTCTCAAGGAAAGATCCCATTGCATCATATCGTAGGCCAATTTGTTTGTATTTATATACCATCTATGGAGATACTTTTAATAGAGGAATATATTATGGTACCAGGTAAATATAATAGACTATATCGATTATAAATGATTACGGAGGTTCTACATGATAGATTATAGGCATTCCAAGTACATAGATACCAGCTGCCCTTTCGCTACATTAGATCTCTCCATTCTTATCGTCGATCATCTGGCTTCCCATATAGAACTTTATGAACCACTTGTCATACTCTGCATAGGCACCGATAGATCCACGGGTGATTCCTTGGG
>JAAYRM010000096.1 GCA_012518745.1 Tissierellia bacterium | reverse complement strand
GGCATAGAGGTAAAGCTAGATCAGATTGGTAAAGAATTGGAAAGTAGGTTTGGGCGGGGGAATTCAGATTTCTCTAAGGGCTTTGTAACTGCCTCTTTGATCTATTGCTCTGGCGCCATGGCCATAGTAGGAGCGTTGGAAAGTGGGCTATTGGGCAATCACAATACCCTATTCGCTAAATCTACCTTGGATGGGATTACATCCATAATATTCGCCTCGACGATGGGGCATGGGGTAATCTTTGCAGCGATACCCGTACTTATATACGAGGGGGCCATCATGTTTTCGGCAACGCTATTGAAGGATGTATTGGTACCCGGAGTCATATTGGAGATGTCGGCAGTTGGCGGGATATTGATAATGGGCATCGGAATAGATATCCTGGGGATTAGGAAGATAAAGACGGGGAGTATGATTCCAGGTATCTTTATCCCCCTAATATATTTTGTTTTTAGGTCATTTCTAGGAATATAAGGTAAAAGTTAGGGAATAATGTTGAATAAGCCTTATATAATGAGATATTAAGTGAAAAGAGGAGATAGACCTCAAAGATATCTATAGCATGCAATATATGAACAAATTTGGATAAATATGAGACTTGATTCTATTTTTTTTATTAAGTAACATTATAGTTGTATATTAGCACTCAGCAACGGCGAGTGCTAATAAAATGAAAAATAATATAAAACATAAGGAGGAAATAGTATGAACCTAAAACCGTTAGGAGACAGAGTTGTTATTAAAAAGCTTGAAGCTGAAGAGAGAACAAAATCTGGAATAGTTCTTCCGAGCAGTGCTAAGGAACAACCTCAGATGGCTGAAGTAGTAGCCATAGGTGATGATATCACCAAGGATGACAAGAAGAAGGATCAAATCAAGGTAAGCGATAAGGTTATCTTTTCGCAATATGCGGGAACAGAGGTCAAGATAGAGGACGAGGAATATACCATACTTAAGCTAAACGATATATTGGCAGTTGTAGAATAATACGTGGACATAGACGATATGGATGGCTGATTGAAATATTAAATTTACAGAGGAGTGAATATAATGGCTAAAGAGATAAGATTTAGTGAAGATGCCCGTCGTTCGATGGAAAAAGGAATAAATAAGCTGGCCGATACGGTAAAGGTAACCCTAGGGCCAAAGGGTAGAAATGTTGTATTGGATAAAAGTTTTGGTTCGCCATTGATAACCAACGATGGGGTGACCATTGCCCGCGAAATAGAATTGGAAGATGCATATGAGAACATGGGGGCACAACTTGTCAAGGAAGTTGCAACCAAGACTCAGGATATAGCTGGAGACGGTACTACAACGGCCACATTGCTTGCTCAGGCAATTATTAGGGAGGGCCTAAAGAATGTTGCAGCGGGTGCAAATCCAATAATACTACAGAAGGGACTTAATAAAGCAGTCGATGCTGCGGTAGAGGAGATCAGAAGATTCTCCAAGAATGTAGAGTCGAAGGAATCAGTTGCTCAGGTAGCCTCCATCTCTGCAGGTGATGAGGAGATAGGCGGGCTAATTGCAGAAGCCATGGATAAGGTAGGTAATGATGGAGTTATTACGGTTGAGGAATCCAGATCCATGGGTACTACCCTAGAGGTTGTAGAGGGTATGCAATTCGATAGGGGATATGTATCTCCTTATATGGTAACCGATACGGATAAGATGGTAGCTGAGTTAGACGAACCATATATCCTGATTACCGATAAGAAGATCACCAATATCCAAGAAATCCTTCCAGTATTAGAGCAGATCGTACAGCAGGGTAAACCCCTATTGTTGATTGCCGAAGATATAGAAGGGGAAGCATTGGCAACTCTAGTGGTCAATAAGCTGAAGGGAACGTTCAATTGCGTTGCAGTTAAGGCACCAGGATTTGGCGATAGGAGAAAGGAAATGCTACAGGATATAGCCATCTTAACCGGTGGACAGGTGATATCCGAAGAACTAGGACTCGACCTGAAGGAAGCTACTATCGATATGATGGGTAGGGCCAAGAAGGTAAATGTTGATAAGGAAAATACGGTAATAGTAGATGGAGAAGGAAATGCATCCGATATAGAGGATAGAATAGGGCAGATAAGGATGCAAATAGAGGAAACAGAATCAGAATTCGATGAAGAGAAGCTACAGGAAAGACTTGCAAAACTATCCGGTGGAGTCGCAGTAATACAGGTAGGTGCTGCAACCGAAACCGAATTGAAGGAAAGAAAGCTACGAATAGAGGACGCTCTAGCAGCTACAAGAGCAGCAGTTGAAGAGGGTATGGTATCCGGTGGTGGAACGGTATTGGTAAACTGCATACCAGCTGTAACCAAGCTATTAGATGAGACTGCAGGGGATGAGAGGACTGGAGTAAATATCATCCTTAGGGCGTTAGAAGAACCGGTAAGACAGATTGCAATAAATGCTGGCTTAGAGGGTTCAATAATAGTTGAAAAGGTTAAGGAAAAGGAAGATGGAGTAGGATTCGACGCGTTGAACGAAGAATATGTGGATATGATAGAGGCTGGAATAGCCGATCCAACCAAGGTAACTCGTTCAGCTCTACAGAATGCTGCATCCGTTGCATCCATGGTATTGACAACTGAATCCGCTGTAGTAGATGTTAAGGATGATGAGGATCCGATGGCAGCTATGGGCGGAATGGGCGGTGGAATGGGCGGCGGAATGCCGATGATGTAATCTAGAAATAGAAAAATTCCCTCGAAATTATTTTCGAGGGAATTTTTTATGTCCGTATCTACATGCCTAGGGCTTCTTCTACAGGTGTATATGGTAGGCCTAATGCTTCAGCTACCCCTTGATATACAACCTTGCCTTCTAATACGTTGGCACCCTTTCTTAGAGGTTCTTCATCTATAAGGGCTTGTTTCCATCCCTTGTTTGCTATCCTAAGTGCATATGCCAATGTAACATTGGTCAATGCCATAGTCGATGTCTGTGGAACGGCCCCTGGAATATTGGTTACCGCATAATGGACTACATCATGCTTAGTATATACTGGATCGGCGTGAGTTGTTATTTCGGATGTCTCTATACATCCACCTTGGTCAATTGCTACGTCAACTACAACGCTGCCTGGTTCCATTAGTTTGATCATCTCTTCTGTAACCACTGTAGGTGCTTTTCGTCCTGGAATTAAAACTGCGCCTACCACTAGATCGGCAGTCTTGACAGCATTTGTAACATTGAAATTATTGGAATAGACGGTCTCTAGTTTACCCATGAATACTTCGTTCAGATAAGTAAGTCTCTTAATATCTATGTCTAGCACAGTAACCCTAGCACCTAGGCCAACAGCTCTTCTTATGGCTCCGGTACCAACGTTACCGGCACCTACGACTACTATATGGGCAGGAGCTACTCCTGGTACCCCATCTACTAATTTGCCTTTTCCACCACGGATTTTCTCTAAGTAAATTGAACCGGCTTGTACAGCCATACGTCCTGCAACTTCACTCATAGGTGCAAGAAGTGGTAAGGATCTGTCTGGATTCTCTACGGTTTCGTATGCTATTGCAACGGCTCCCGTATCCATTAAAGCCTTAGTCAACTCTGGCTCTGCTGCTAGATGTAGGTAAGTAAATATGATGAGATCCTTTCTGAAATACTGATACTCTGACTCTAAAGGCTCCTTAACCTTCATGATCATATCAGCCTTGTTCCATACCTCAGAGGCATCTTGTACTATTTCTGCTCCTAGGGCTGCGTACTCCTCGTCAGTGATGAACGATCCCGCCCCAGCACCTGCCTCTACTAGAACCTTGTGGCCAGCTCTAACGAAACCATCCACTCCAGCAGGCGTTAGCGCTACACGATCCTCCTGTTCCTTTATTTCCTTTGGCACTCCAATAATCATACAACTCTCCTCCTTTATATTATTAATAGCTTATTCCCATATATATAATAACATAGATTGCAGCGATGTGCACAGCTTATACAAAAATTAGGCAAAAACCCTCAATTGAATTATGGAATTAATTGGATTGCAATACCTATTGCCCCTGGGCCCGTATGAACGCCTAGAGCAGGACTTATTTGGCCATCCACCAATATATTATAATCGGGCAATAGGGGTAGGATTATATCCTTGATCCTATTGGCTTCACTTTCGGCGCGGCCATGGACGACTGCAATATTATAGTTTCGACCTGTAGTAGCGAATCTGCGTGCCAAATCGATTGCCCTATTCAATGCCCGTCTTTTGCCTAGCATCTTGGATACCGTATAATAGATTCCATCTTCATTGCAGGAGATGATGGGTTTCAGATTTAATGCAGAACCCAGCATGGAGGCCACCAATCCGATCCTGCCACCCTTTTTCAGGTATTCTAGCGTATCCACATAAAAAAACACCTTGGATTTATCAATATCCCGGCTGACGGTCTTGATAAGGGTATCCCAATCCATACCATCCTCTATATATTCCGCGGCCTGTATCGCGCTAAATCCACTGGCTATCGCGATATTCTTGGTATCGAGTACGAAGACCTCCAGCCCGTCATAATCATTGGCCATCAGCCTTATATTATTATAGGTACCGCTTAAGCCACTGGATATACAGACAGCCAACACCTTTTCATATCCGTCCGATTTAATCCTATCCAGCATATTATGGATATCCCCACCGCTGGGCAATGAGGTGGAAGGAATCTCCCTATCCAAATTATCATATACCTCCTCGGCTGTAATATCCACCCTGTCCAGATATTCCCCATCCTTATAGACTATTCTTAGGGGAAGGACATATATGCCATATTTCTCAATTAAATGAGATGGTACGTCACAACCTGAATCCGTGAGAATAGCAATTTTCTGAGCATTCATACCCCGACCTCCAATATATTTTTTATAACCCCTTTATCCTTCTAAACCATCTACTCGATGTGGATTGCATGGAATTCCATTTTGTTTATCCTATTATAGAATAATTGAACAATTATAGCAAGCCAATGGGATATAATAACATGGGCTACCTAGATAGCTTTTCCTTTATTAATAAATAGTTTCATGATATCTTTATAGATATAGAAAGTTAGGAATAGGAGTGGTTATATGAGGGGCTACTTGGACGCCAATAATACAGTCGAAGCAAAAATATACATAGAGGGGATCCCGGCTATTCGTTTCCGGCCTAGTAGAACCGATAATCCATATCCCACGATTATTTTCTATCATGGATGGGGTTCAAACAAGGAGAACCAGAGGCTTAGGGCTTATATACTATCCACCTTTGGCTATCAGGTAATAATACCCGATGCTATACATCATGGGGAGAGGAATCCCATCGACCATGGGAATATCGAAAATATGGAACGTTATTTCTGGGACACGATATTCAATAATATAGATGAATCTAGCAGGATAATAGAACTGCTTATAGATAGATATGATGCGGATCCCAATAGAATAGGGGTTGTAGGCAATTCAATGGGAGGATTCACGGCCGCAGGTGTATTTACCCATAATCCTAATATAGGGGCATTGGTTGTATTCAATGGCTCCTGCGGATGGGGACGTTCCAATGAATTCTTCAAGGAGGCCTTTGATATCAGGATCGGCAATGGGCTGAAGGATGTGGAGGATAGGGTCGCCGCTTTGGATCCAATGAACAATATGAATCTATTAGAAGATAGACCTATATTGCTATTGCATGGGGATAGCGATAGCACCGTCTCTATTGAAAGTCAAAGGATATTCTATAAGGAAATAGAGCCTTTATATAAGGATAGGGATAGGGTTCAATTGATCGAATACCCAAATCTAAACCATTTTGTAACCACTAATATGATGGAGGAATGCATACATTGGTTTGATACATACCTATAGTGGTTATTTATGGTATAATAATATAAGACATAATCGGAAATAGAGATAGAGGAGGGATTTTTTGGATAATGAACAAAGGATCCTATCTATATTAGGTGATATCCAGAAGCAGATCTCTGAGCTAAGCGAAAACACCAATAATAGATTTGAATCCATGGAAGAGACAATGGACAGCAGGTTCAAGACAATGGAAGAGACAATGGACAGCAGGTTCAAGACAATGGAAGAATTTATAGCTAAGGAGATAGAGTCTACCCGAAATGAACTAAAAACAGAAATTCAACATGTATATGATGAAGTAAAGGCCCAGAAACATGATTTGAACCTGACAGAACAGGTAACTGCTAAGAATTGGCTAGAGATATCTAGGCTGAAATCGATTATATAAATAAAGAAGATGAAGGGATCTTCAATAAAGGAACAAATCCCTTCATCTCTTTATATCTAGTCTTCTTGATATCCTAACCCAATAGGATAAAATATCCAAGTATCAATATTCCCAATCCAATGCGGTAATAGCCAAAGGCTTTGAAATCATTATTCTTTATGTATCCCAGAAGGAATCTTATGGCCATTATAGAGACCACAAAGGCCACAACCATGCCGGTCAATAGGATGACAATTTCCGTCCCAGTAAAATGCAGGCCAAATTTGACTAGCTTGAGGGCGCTTGCACCGAACATTACTGGAATTGAGAGGAAGAATGAATATTCGGCTGCAATAGATCGCGAGGCACCGAGTATAATCCCTCCAAGTATAGTTGCACCTGAGCGGGAAGTCCCGGGAATCAATGCCAGAACCTGAAAGATACCTATGCCGAAGGCCGTAATATATGATAGTTGTTTGAAATTCTCCACTTTTACTATTCGATGTCTATTGCGATTTTCGATGATTATGAAAAGAATTCCATAGATGATTAGCGTAATTGCAACAGTCCAGTAGTTATAGAAATGTTCATTCAACCAATCATCGAATAGCAAGCCTATGACGGCCGCTGGAACAACCCCCACTATAACCTTATACCATATCCTCATGGTATCCCGCTTTTGGCGTATGGACTTATCCGAAGCAAAGGGATTCAGTTTATGGAAATAGAGCAGAACTACCGCCATAATGGCGCCCAGTTGGATTACTACGAAGAACATCTCCTTGAATGCTTCCGAGGTGTTCAATTGAATAAACTCCTCAACCAATATCATATGCCCGGTACTGCTTATCGGCAACCATTCGGTAACCCCTTCAACGATGCCTAAAAAAATAACCTTAATTAATTCAATTATATCCATTCGTTCTAACCCCCTATAACATTAGCAAAAATATATGCTTAACAGATATAAATAATATCACCTTTTTTTCAATACCACAAGGAGATTGATGTATTGGAAATTAATTTTGCTTGTACCTTTTCATAACTACTAATATAATATGATTAATGCTTTATAAATCAACCGAAAGAAGGACGATTACAAAATGGAAAATCGACAGAAGACTAAGGATAGCATCAAGGATGGTATGAGGATAGCATTACCCATAGTGGTGGGCTACTTTCCCGTTGCAATGGCATTTGGATTGCTATCCAAAAATACCCTAATGTCCTTTAGGGATACAAGCCTGCTATCTATCATGGTCTATGCAGGGGCTAGTCAGTTCATGGCCATAGATCTGTTAGCGGCAGGGGTCAATATGGGTAGCATAGTACTTGCAACGGTATTGCTCAATTTAAGGCATACAATTATGTCCGCATCCCTTGCGGTGCATCTCCAGGGTATTTCTCGGAAACTATTGCCGATAATAGCATTTGGAACTACAGATGAAACCTTTTCAATTATCTCGTTTAACAAGGATAAGGTGAATGCGGCCTTTATATTGACATTGAATACCCTAGCATATGGCTCCTGGGTTCTAGGCACCATGATTGGATATATAATAGGTGAGATCCTACCGATCTCATTGCAATCGAGTCTGGGTATAGGACTATATGCAATGTTTGCAGCGCTACTATCCCCGGAGATGGGGAAATCTAAAAATGTACTATATCTATCGATCATATCGGCAGCAATATATATGGGATTATTCTATTCCAATAGATTTGGATCTGGATGGGATATCATTCTAGGGATACTCATATCATCCATAATTGGGGTAGTATTCTTCAATAGGGGGGAGAGGAATTGAATAACTATTTGCCTTTGATACTGGGGATGATGCTAGCAACGTATCTACCCAGACTGATTCCGTTGATGGTATTGAGCAATAGGGAGATGAACAAGAACATAGAGGAATTTCTATACTATATACCCTATACATCCCTCAGCATTTTAATAATTAGGGGGATTATGACAGCAGATGCGGGTATAAGATTAGCAACCATAGCAGGTATAGGGATTGCTGGCATGCTATCCTATAGGAAGGGAAACTTGATATTATCGGTGTTGGCGGGAATAGCGCTATCATTTATAATAATAAATATCTCGGCATAGATTAAAAATTCATTATCTACTCCGAGGTATCGAAATATGGGGGGACGATTATGAACTATTTTAAATATGGTCAGGAGGAAATAGAGCATCTCAAGCGGACTGATAGCATATTGGCCGAAGAGATAGATAGAATTGGTATGGTCAAGAGGAAGGTGGAGCCGGATATATTCATCGCCCTTATTTCAAGCATAATAGGACAGCAGATATCGACAAAGGCTGCTACAACGGTGAGGAGTAGATTGACGGAACTAGTAGGGGAGATCACGCCGGAAAACATAGAAGGAACATCGCTAGAGGCTATACAGGAATGTGGGATGTCCTTAAGGAAAGCAGGTTATATAAAAGGGGTGGCAGAAGCCGTTATATCCGGGGAAATGGTTCTAGACGACCTATGCAAACTCACCGATGAGGAGGTAAAGGAGGAATTGACCTCCCTTAAGGGCATAGGGGAATGGACTGCAGAAATGCTATTGATAAGTTCATTGCAAAGGCCTGATGTGCTTAGCTATAAGGATTTGGGAATTCGAAGGGGCATGATGAGATTATACGGATTGCCTGAATTGACGAGGGAAGATTTCGAAATATATAGGAATAGATATTCCCCCTACGGAACCATAGCCGCCTTTTATATATGGGAGATAGCTAGTAGGGAATAGGGGATGAAATTCATCCCGTTTTAGTATAAAATAGCAATAAGGTGAACATTATTAGGATTCTAAATGCCGGGAAGGATCGCAATATCATAGATACCGAATAGGCATATAATATATAACTACGGGAAAACTATAGGGAAAGGGAGTAGATATATGAAAAAGGTGTTTTTAGGTTTTACAATAGGGAATGATCCACATACGGAAGGATTATTTAAGGCGGCAAATATTGCAAAATTGGCCGGGTTCAATACCGTTATTCTAGAGCCTGGGGAAACCCTAAGGGATATCGCCAGGGCTATAAATAGGCATAACCCCCATCATATCGGGATCAGCTATAGATTAACCCCGGAGATCGGCGTAGCGGAATTGAAATCCACATTATTCGGTCTGATGGAATTGGGTGTAGTATCTAGGCCAAATGGGGAGCAGAGAAGCATTGCATTTGCGGGGCTTCCCAAGACCATCGAGATATTGAGGGGAATACAATCCGAACTTCCCTGCAAGGTGTTTTTAGTCGCCCAGGAGACCTGCCTATTGGCTAGGGTAGCCTCCGTATTGGATTTTCTTGAAATCTATGGTAGTAGAAGGGAAGATATATTGGAGGAGGTCGAGGAGGAATTATTTCCATATCAGATCGAGGTGCTAGATCAGCTAGCAGCGGAAGTAATTTCTAAAGAGGAGTATCGCCTAGAACCTCCTTTGGACATACCATCTAGGAAGGCTATTTCCTCCCTACCGTGTAGATCTATCGAGGCAAAACGACCTCTTATACGAACCCATTTTGGAATTCCGTCTGATTCCATAGATCCTACGGTAGAGGGGATAGAGATATTGGCCGAGGCAAGGGTAGTGGACGAAATATCCCTAGGTTCATCGGATCTATCCCAGAGGTATTTTGGGAAGCCCGAGGAATTTCGGTTTAGGAAGAATGATGGTGGGGTTCCATATAGAGATTATGATGATTTAGTACAACTTTTCCAGGCAACCAGGCGAGGCAATTATCCATCTATAAAGCCCTACGCCCATGTATCCGATATATTAAATTTCATAGATACCTGTATCGAGGCTGGGATGCTAATAGGCGCACATCAGGCTATACCCCTATTTTGGTTCAATGAATTGGATGGTAGGGGGCCTACATCTATTCCAGAATCGATCGAGGAGCATATATTAGCTGTTGAAAAACTGGCTAAATTGGAGATTCCAACCGAGATGAACGACCCAAATCAATGGGCCTCTAGATATGCCCACGATAGCATAATAGTAGCGGATTATGGCTTGATAACGGCTGTGATGGTTACGGCAGGCGTTAAGGACCTCATATACCAATTTCAGCTCAACAAGCCGGCCGAAACAGGAGATTTAGCTGATTTAGCTAAGATGACGGCTGCTATGCAGATCTGCAACGAGGTAGCCGCCCATAGACAGCCCTTACCGGCCATGTGGGTGGAGACCAGGACTGGAATAGAGCATCTAAGTCCAGATCTAGAGCGGGCAAAATATCAGCTAGCAAGATCCACCTTGCTGCAGATGCTATTGGATCCTCAGATAATCCATCTGGTCAGCTATTGCGAGGCCAATTATGCGGCGAGAACTGAGGATATAATAGAGAGCTCCCAGATAGTCCGCAGGGCTATTAGGTTATTCCAAGAGAATAAGCCGGATCTGATGGGATATCTACACGACCCCATAGTAAATAGTAGGAGGAAGTATCTAGTAGAGGAGGCTTCATACCTATTGGGGGAGATAGCGAAATTGAATCCCCTATTCGATGGCGGCAATATATCAACCTATGCCCCATATCTGGCAGATGCATCCACCTTAGAAAAATCCCTAAGGCGAGGCTATATGGCGGCTCCGGGTATTAATCATCCGGAGTATAAGCAGGAGAAGCTATTGACCAAGATCATGAAATATGGATTCATCGACGCAGTGGATCATAAGGGGAATACCCCCATATCGGAGAGGGAAAGGCTGGGTAAACTGAGATCAAATAATAGATAATAAAATAAAAAGGATAGAAAGGGTGAAAGACCATGCGGATAGGCATATATGGATCGAGTACACAGACTGGAGGGGCATTCCTAGTAGATTTTATCGCCGATGGACATGATGTCTATGGCTATGCGAGGGAAACGGATAAGGGGATAGAGTTTACGGATAGCATAATAGATAGGAAGGGAATAGTGTTGGAAAGATTTGAAGATGATGGGCAGATAAGATCCCGCATAATTCCACTGGGAACCAATAGAGTGGGACATGATATATACGATCTGGTGGAGCATTCCGATATCATCATCATAGCCCATCCATCCCAGTTTATCTTGGATACGATTAAACAGCTTAATGAGGTGGGAATAGCAAGGAAGAGAATCCCCATAATATTGGGTTGCAGCAGGACCATTGCAACGCCATATATATGGAATATACTGGGGGAAGCATATCCGGTCGTCTGTTTTTCCACCTCCCCCTATTCAGCCAAGGCTCCGGCCCCCGGAACCGTCTTCATCAAGAGGAGGAAGAGGAATTGGATGGCATCCTTGGAAGGAGAGTTCACAATTGAGGATATAGATAGGATTAAATCCCTATTTCCACAGGTATTATTCAATAGGGTTCCTGCCACCACTTCGCTAGGCAATATTGGGGCCATATTCCATGTAACCCCCTATATATTGAATTATGATGAGATATTGGCTAGGCGAGCTGAGGGAAAGGTATATTCCTTCTATATGGAGGGAATAGCGCAGAAACCGGATGTGGGAAGATATATGGAGGCAATAGATCAGACCAGGCTCCATATAGCCCATCACCTAGGCCTATCGGTATTCGGGTGCTCCATATCCCCGAGGGAGCAGGAGTGGAAGGATATGATGAATCGCATGAGGGCATCCGAAAAGCAGCATGAAGATGATATTGAAAAGCTGAGAATTTTGAGGCAGGGGCATCTTCAGCATATAGGGGAATCCATAGTATCAGCGCAGCATTGGCTGGATTATACCTATGGAGTCACCAGGATTCCGGGAGAGTCCCTATCCTCTGCTATTGGCAGGACACCAACCTATCAGAAGATGTCCATACCCCAGAGTAGGTATTTGAATGAGGATATACCCACGGGGCTCGTGCCCTTGGAGGCCTTAGCTAAGAGATTTGGGGTAGATCATGATGCCATAACCTATATCCTCGATCTATATGATAGGATATTCAATAGGGATTCCAGAGCGGAGGGACGAAATCTAGATGGATTTAGCACGGAATACCTAAGGGATTACCTAGTTGGCATTCAGATGAAGGAGCGACCAATTGGTCCGGAAGCTGTGGATGAGGATCTAATAGATGATACGGCCAACCTCTAGGGGAATGGCCTCCCCTTTTGCTCAGGGGTTTCAGATAATAGGATAGTGATATAATATATTAAATGTTTTAAGTAAACTTTCCTAACAACTGTGGTATACTAAATAAAATAAAGGAGGGTTTAATTGTGGAATTCGTTGGTGAGGGTTTAACCTTTGATGATGTCCTATTGCTTCCCGGAAAATCGGAAGTGCTTCCAAGGGAAGTAAAGACGCATACAAATTTAACACGTAGTATAAAGCTAAGCATACCCATTGTCAGTGCTGGAATGGATACCGTAACCGAGGCAAGGTTGGCCATAGCAATTGCAAGGGAAGGTGGCTTGGGCATAATACACAAGAATATGTCCATAGAAGATCAGGCATTGGAGGTCGATAGGGTTAAGAGATCGGAACATGGTGTAATTACCGATCCATTCTATCTTTCACCTAATCATATAGTATCCGATGCGCTAGAATTGATGGAGAGGTATCATATATCGGGAGTGCCCATAGTAGACGAAGTTGGAACTTTGGTAGGTATTATAACCAATAGGGATATAAGATTCGAAAGGGATACGGGGCAGAAGATAGATGATGTGATGACAAAGGAGAATTTGGTAACTGGAAAGATTGGAACAACCATGGATGAGGCTCTAGAAGAACTAAAGAAGTATAAGATAGAGAAATTGCCGCTCGTGGATGATAATTATAAATTAGCCGGACTCATAACCATCAAGGATATAGAGAAGTCAATCGAATATCCGGATGCGGCTAAGGATGAATCGGGTAGATTATTGGCGGGGGCAGCTATAGGGATCACCGATGATATGATGGAGAGGATCGCCGCCTTGGTGGATTCGCAGGTGGATGTCTTGGTGGTCGATACTGCCCATGGACATTCCCAAGGTGTTATAGATGCAGTAAAGAGGATCAAAATAGAATATCCCGATCTACAGCTAATAGCCGGAAATGTTGCTACAGCAGAGGCCACGGTCGATCTTATCAAGGCTGGAGCAGATGCGGTAAAGGTGGGTATAGGACCGGGTTCAATATGTACGACTAGGGTGGTTACGGGGATTGGAGTTCCCCAGGTTACCGCAATTCTAAACTGTGCGAAGGCTGCCAAGGAATACAATATACCGATTATCGCTGATGGGGGAATTAAATATTCTGGCGATATAACGAAGGCTATAGGAGCAGGGGCAAGTGTTGTAATGGTAGGATCCCTATTTGCAGGAACGGATGAAAGCCCTGGCGAAGAGGAACTATATGAGGGTAGACGTTTTAAGGTATATAGAGGCATGGGCTCCATGGGGGCTATGCAGGCGGGGAGTAGGGATAGGTATTTCCAGGAGGATATCAACAAGTTGGTGCCGGAGGGTGTTGAGGGAAGGGTACCCTATAGAGGACCATTGGGAGATGTAATCTTTCAGCTTCTCGGCGGTTTAAGATCTGGGATGGGCTATATAGGTGCTGAGGATATTAAGGACTTGCATGAAAAGGCTAAATTTATGAAGATAACCAGTGCCTCCTTGATAGAAAACCATCCCCACGATATAAATATTACGAAGGAAGCTCCTAATTATAGTAGGAGATAGGAGGTTTTACGATTTGATTTTAATTCTAGACCTAGGAGGTAAGTTTAGCAGGTTCTTGGGCAGAAGGATAAGGGAAAG
>JAAYRM010000095.1 GCA_012518745.1 Tissierellia bacterium | reverse complement strand
TATCCGGCCATAATAGAGGAAAGGGCTATGGACTGCAGATTAGGAGGACTCAAGCCTCAAAATTCCCCCGAATTATCCTATAGGAGAAGGGTGGGATACAGCGATATAGATATAAATAGGCATCTCAATAATTGTAAATATGTAGACTTTATGATGGATTCCTTTGAGTTGGAGGAACATGAAAAATATCATGTTAAGTCCATTGAAGTGAACTATAGCAAGGAGGCATTACCTGGAGATACTATAGCAATATATAGAGAACTATCCCAATATCCCCAGGGTCCAATCTATATCGAGGGTATCAACGAAAGGGATGATAGCTTAACCTTTAAAAGCAGAATAGAGATCGAATCGATATAGGGCTTAACCCTTTGTTGTCTTGTTCTTCTTTGTATTATATATAAAGCGATAATAACCATATATGATAATGCAGATGATGATAATCCTTATATATGTATTTTGTATAAAACAAACCCCGATTAACAGGATTATGGCAGCTAAGGTTAAAATCGCTGCCTTGGTCTTTAATATCGTTAATTTGGAGCGACCGATATAGACCAGCCTATTCCCATACGGCTTTATCATCGAAAGCCATCTATTAAACCTAGCAGACCCCTTAGCAAAGCAGAGGGAAGATAGTATTAGGAACGGCATACTTGGGAAGATGGGAAGTACAATACCAATGATGCCTGCTATTAGGGATAATAATCCCAATATTATATAGACTACCTTTCTTATCTTCCCCTTCACATCTATCCCTTTCCCTTCCATCCATAGGCATAGTTATCTAGCATATATCCTATATATATCCTATTATATATCCTATCGAAAATATGCCGATTTCACTATCCATATCCTATGACCCCTATCCGTTATATTTGTAACCAGGACATTCGCCTATTCATATATATAAATAGAGAGTTATCAAATTTTGTGAAGGATAGGTGATTATATGAGTAAATGGAAGGACCCAGATGAATATAATGGAGATAGCAAAGATGAACAATTAGAAAAATTTCGCAGGCAGAATACCGGCCCGGATAAGAAGATGACAAGCGATTCCGGGTTTAAAATTTCCAACGATAGATGGAGCCTAAGAGCGGGCAAACGTGGCCCTACATTGATTCAAGACTTCCATTTTTATAGAAAGCAATCCCGATTCAATCGTGAACGGATACCCGAAAAGGTGGTTCATGCTAGGGGATTTGGATTATATGGTGACTTTGAACTCTATAAGTCCATGAAAAAATATACTAGGGCTCATTTCTTGCAGGAACCCGGCACCATAACTCCCGTTTTTACTCGATTTTCCAATTTCATCGGGAGTAAGGGCTCAAAGGATACGGCTGTAGATATCCGAGGATTCGCAACTAAATTCTATACGCAGGAAGGAAACTACGATATGCTAGCGCTTCAGTTTCCGATCTTCATCCTCGCAGATGCAATGAAATTTATGGATGTAGTCCACTCGATAAAGCCAGATCCGATTACGGATGTTCCGCAGGCCAGTGCTGCCCATGAAAGGTTCTGGGATTATGTGGCAAACAATCAGGAATCAGCCCATATGGTAATGTGGCTAATGTCATTAAGGGGTCGTCCAAGGAGTTGGCGTATGATAGAGGGATGGCCTATAAATACATTCAGATTTATTAATGAACGGGGTAAATCCACCTTCGTAAGGTTTGTATGGAAGCCCCAGCTTGGCGTTCATTCACTATTGCTAGATGAGGCTACGATTATTGGTGGAGTTGACCCAGATTTCCATCGCCACGATATAATAGAAGCGGTCAATAGAGGTGCCTATCCTGAATATGAGCTAGGGGTACAGTTGATAGCCGAACAGGATGAATTTAAATATGATTTCGACCTTTTAGATGCCACCAAACTATGGCCGGAGGAAGTAGTGCCCGTTGAAATCATAGGCAAATTGACCTTAAATAGATTGGTCGATAACTTCTTTGCCGAGGAGGAACAATCTTCATTCGACCCCGCTACCCTTGTTCCAGGCATCGGTGTAACCAACGACCCGGTTCTACAGGGAAGGCTCTTTGCATATAGGGATACCGATTATCATAGACTTGGTACCGGAAATATAAACGAGATACCGGTCAATAGACCTATCTCCGAGGTGAACACCAACTTTAGGGAAGGCTATTCAAAATATCCAATAGATACCGACTATATAACATATCACGAAAATTCATTAGCAGGTAATACCCCAGCTGAAACCCCACCAGAGGAAGGCGGTTATGCAGAGTATCCAGAAAAGGTAGAGGGACATATAACTCGGGAGCGACCTGGTAGTTCGTTCTACGATTATTTTTCACAGGCAAGGCTCTTCTGGAATAGCCTGGTACCCTTTGAAAAGAAGGATTTAATCAGCACGTTCATATATCATCTTCAATTCGTGGATAGCAAGTCGGTTAGGCAGCAAAATGTGGATATGTGGGTCAATGTAGATAGGGAAATGGCATGTATTATTGCCGATAATATTGGTGTAAGGAGACCCGAGGGTTCCAATGTTCCTGTTTCCAAGAGTTCACCGGCACTTAGCATGGCCAATACACCCCATTATGCCTATACACAGAAAGTTGGGGTGCTAATCGGCAATGGATTCAATGGCAATGAGGTAAGAAATGTATTGAATCTACTCGAGAATTATGGTGTATTCGTTGAAATCGTTGGAGAAAAGCTAGGAAGCATCATGGGAGATGATGGTACGAGGCTAAAGGTGGATGGTACATTCAAAACAAAATACTCGGTATTATACGATTCCCTCTATATTGTTGGAGGTAATGCAGAGAATCAAAGGAAATTTCAACAAGATATCACCTGCTTCTATATAGAGACATATAAGCACCTTAAACCAATAGGCATAGCAACAACCGGCCAACCCTATATCAAGGTATCAGAAAATAATAATCTTGAGGGGGTAATCTTTGCAGCAAATAATCCTAACTTTGGAAACGAATTTGTCTGTGCAATAGCAAAGCAACGCTTCTGGGATAGGACTTAGGCTAGACTGATCATGTAATGTCTTTAAAATCTCATCTCTGGGGTAAACTATATCTATAGCAAGCTAAGGCCCAGTTGATATTTACACGGAGATGATATGATGGAAAAAGAACCTAAGAATAAAATTCAGAAACGATATGACCGCATAGCCCCTATCTATGATCTATTTGCAAACCCTATGGAGGCCATGGCATTAAAAAAATGGCGGTTGGAGGTCATGCAGGAGTTGGGGGGAAAGGTATTGGAGGTAGGGGTAGGGACGGGAAAGAATATCGAGTATTATCCGACCGAGATAGATATAACTGCAATAGATTTCAGCGAGATGATGCTAGACAGGGCTAGGAATAGGGCCGAAAAACTCGGCAGAGAGGTTGAATTCATAAATATGGATGTTGAAGATATGGATTTTTTGGATAATACATTTGATACCGTGTTTACAACATGTGTCTTCTGCTCCGTTCCCAACCCCATAAAGGGATTAAGGGAGATCGGGCGGGTATGCAAACCAGATGGTAAAATTGTCATGATCGAACATGTGAGAAGTGAGCAAAAATTCCTAGGCCCTATCATGGATCTGTTAAACCCGCTTACGGTGAATATCTACGGCGCAAATATCAATCGGAGGACCGTAGAAAATATTCACGAAGCGGGATATACCGATTTTGAGGTTTCAAACCTATCCGGTGACATACTCAAAAAAATAATCATATATAATAAAAAGTAACTATAATTCCCTTCTATATATATATTGCCCTAAGCCTTCAGCTGGTAGCGGATGGCTCCAATAGTATCCTTGTCCCATATCGCATCCCAATTCGATTATCATATCCAGCTGTTCCTTGGTTTCAATCCCCTCAGCTATTGTTTGCAAATTCAAACCCTTGGACATCATCACAATGGCCTTTACAATAGTTTGATCTGCATTGCTTTCCACTATATTGCGCAAAAATGACATGTCTATTTTTATACAGTCGATTTTAAGCCTTTGAATATAGCTTAGCGAAGAATAACCAGTACCAAAATCATCTATAAGTACATTGAATCCCCGCTCCTTCATATTTTCCAATATGGACATGGTACGATCTATATCCTCTATTAACATGGACTCGGTTATTTCAAAATTTATAAGCCTTGGCGGAATCCCAGCCTCCCCTATTATATCCAATACTTTATTACAGAAATATATATCCCTAAACTGCATCGGAGATAGGTTTATGGATACTGGCAGATTATATCCATTGCCATCTATCCATCGCTTCATCTGAGCACAGATCTTCCTAATCAAATTGAATCCTACATCTACTATTAAACCCGTCTCCTCCAATATATCAATAAAATGCCCCGCAGCCACTATTTCACCTGTGGGCTTCCTATGTCTCATCAATGCCTCTAGACCCGATATTTTCCCCGCTGTAATATCTATAATGGGTTGAAAATATGGGATGAATTCATCATCCCTAAAGGCGGAATTGATCTGCCTTTCCCTGTCTACCCTCTCGCTAATCTCTTGGTTCATCGATGGCATATAGAATCGGTATCGTTTCGCAAGATCGCCTTCCCCAGCCCTCGATAATGCCAACTCCGCATTTGTTAATAACATCTCCGCATCCCTGTGCATTATATCCTTATCGAATGCACCCATCGAGATACCATATGATAGCGATATATCAAGTTCTTCACCTTTCACCAATATGGGTTCTTCGAAGGCTTCCTCTATTAGTTCTATTATCCTGATAACACGATAGGGGTTATTTAGGTCGATTAGCAGTATCCCAAAGCGCTTACCATCTATCCTCGCTAGGATGCCATCATCACCTAATACCTTCTTTATCTTGGATGCTACCTCCTTAATCACATAGTCCCCGAATACAAATCCATGCATGGTATTTATCAAACCCATATTCTTAATACTAATTGCTAGGATACCTATATCTTTCCGCTCTTCTCTTATCTGATATATGGCCTCTACAAATGAATTGCGATTATGAAAACCCGTCAATCTATCGTAATGCATAGCCTCATGAATCTGTTGTACAAATTCATCCTCATCATCCATATGGCTTCCGATGGATAGAAAATACTTAATTTCACCTTCCCTATCCTTTATGGGATAGATACTGCTAGCTAGATAATATAGGTTGCCATCCTTATGGCGGTTCGCAAATACGCATTTATACGCCTTGCCATTTATGACGTTTTCCCATAGTTCCACATATATCTCATGAGGCATCAGATCCGATTTCAATACCGAAGGGTTCCTCCCTAAGAGTTCCCCTATACTATAACCCGATATATCCTCCACTACTGAATTCGCATATAGAATGTCCCCATATATATCCGTTAGAACTACCCAGGTTTTTATTTGTTCTAGAGCCAATTTAATAATATCCAGTTCCTTCGAGTGTTCAGATTTATCCATATCCCTTTTCATATCTCCTTCACCAAATATTTATATATTATCAGCATTCATATATTATTATCTTCATACCCATAATATTCCTATTTACCACGATGTAATCATTCCATCAGTACGCTTCTCGGTTCCCCCTATCAGGATGCCATTTTTATCCCTCCAAATAGCCTGGCCATATCCCATATAGGAGGGATCAGGCTGCACCACTATATCATGTCCCATCCTTCGAAGCCCCATCACTATATGGTTGGGGATATCCTGTTCTACCTCTATTGTCTTTCCACCCGTCCACTGCCATCTAGGGGCATCAAGTGCTGATTGCGGATTCATATGGAAGTCTATGGTATTAGTAATAACCTGAACATGGCCCTGTGGTTGCATCCATCCACCCATAACCCCAAAGGGCCCTACTGCCTCATCATCCTTTGTCAAGAATCCGGGGATTATAGTATGATATGGTTTTTTCCCACCCCCTATTGCATTTGGATGCTCCTCATCGAATGAAAAGTTTTCCCCCCTATTATGCAATGCTATGCCCGTCCCCGGTATGACGATTCCTGAACCAAATCCCCTATAGTTACTCTGTATCATGGATACCATATTGCCTTCCCTATCGGCAGTTGCAAAGTATACCGTCCCCCCATAGGTCGGGTCCCCTACCTTTGGATCGAGGGCCCTATCGGTAATCAATTCCCTCCTATCCCTAGCATATCTTTCAGATAGTAATTGCTCTACCGTTACCTTCATATACCTTGGATCTGCAATATATTCCTTAGCATCGATAAAGCTTAGTTTCATTGCCTCAATCTGCCTATGAAGGGTTTCCACCGTATCCCTTTCGGTAAATTGGAATCCCTTTAATATATTTAAGGCCATCAATGCGGTTATACCGTGTCCACTAGGTGGTATTTCCCAAATATCATAGCCCCTGTAATTGACACTGATAGGTTCAATCCACTCGGGACTATAACTGGCTAGATCATCCCCGGTTAAAAAACCATCGAACCTCATCATAAATTCATCAATTCTCTCCGCCAATTCCCCTCTATAGAAGGATTCTGCATCGGTTTTGGCGATGGACCTCAATGTACCGGCCATATCTTGATTTCTAAAGATTTCACCCGACTTAAATGGCCTGTTATTGGGGGCGAATGTATCGAACCATCCCTGAAACTCTTCCGAATCCTTATATTTGCTATAGGCCTTAAAGGCATTGCCCCATAATCTGCCCACATTTGGGGCCACAACATATCCATTTTCTGCATAATCGATTGCAGGTGCCATACAATCCTCCAGGGATAGGCTACCAAATCGCTTGTTCATAGAAGCCCATCCCGCTGGACCTCCCGGCACATTTATTGGGACAATCCCATATGATGGAATTTTATCATAATCCCTTTCCTTTAGTGCTGCTACAGAAATAGATTGTGGGGCAAAACCGCTAGAATTTAATCCATATAGCTTTCGCCTATACCAGATCAATGCGAAATTATCCGACCCAATCCCCGTTCCCGTAGGTTCTACCACAGGTAATGTAGTCGCTGCAGCTATAGCCGCATCTATGGCATTGCCCCCTCGTCTTAGGATCTCCAAACCGGCGGCAGAAGCGCTTGGATTACTCGTAGCAACCATCCCGTTCCTAGCGTATACAATATTTCTTTGTGATGAATAAGGGTAGTATTCTGCATCAAATATCATAGTATTCCTCCTCTGTGTCCTAATTTCTACCTATCTTCGCCTCTATCTTCTCCCCATTTTAATAGCCTTCTTTCACCTTTCAACTGCTGTATTTCAGTAATATCCTGACTAACCTCTAAAACCCCCCTATATGCCCCGTCGTTATCCCTCAATGCAAAGTATTGTATAAATATCTTGCGTCCCTTCATATCGATCCAAAATTGGGCAGAATCCTCCTTGCCATTTCGAAAGCTTTCCACTATCTCCTCAACGATATGGACACTAGCCGGTGGGTGACAATTGTTCACATCCCTCCCAATCACTGCCGGTGACCTTGGAAATAGCCTATCCTTCGGCTTAGTAAAGTATCTTACCTTGTTATCCTCATCTACAAAGGTGAATTCCACCGGCAACGCATTGAATATCATCAATATCTCTTCAAAATTCAACTCCCCCGTCTCCGTCCTAAACCTACCTTCTTCCAATATCTCCAGCTCATCATACATATCTACCTCAGCTTCTGGTCTTTCTATGAATGGAAAATCATATTCTAAACTCTGCCTATACATCTGTCCCCATACCCTATCCTCTAGAACCTCACTTGCTGCAGGAAATAGGATGAGTTCCTCTTTATTTTTAAGCCCTAACATCCCAAAAAATATTCCTCCTAATATCCTATTTACCTCCGCCTCAGTACTATCGCTATCCTTCATGATATCGATTCCTTCCCTTAACCTATTCCTAACGACATCATGCAGCTCCCACATTATAGACAATCCATGGAATTTAGGGGCCATATTCTCCATATATGGAAATAGAATATTTTCCTTTTTAACATAATGATCATCAAACTCCTGCAATTCCTCTATCCTGGGAAGCAATTTGGCCTTTTTAGTTGCGAGACTATGCCCCTCCAATAGTATCTCCCTTATCCCATCGGTCTTCTCTGCCAACCCCTCATTTTCTGCAATCAGATCCATAAGAAACCTATCATCCTTGGGCTTTTCCCATCTATGGTTCAATAGGCTCTTATAGAATACATTGATCACCTTGCCGAGAAATTGCAATATCTCATCGGCCTCAATCCCTTCCTCCAATAGACCATGAAATACCTCAAACGCCTCCTGTGGGGTTACGGCAGCTATATACTCCTCATACTCCTCGTATAATTGCCCTCCATCCATATTGGATTTGAGCCCCCTGCAATATTCTATCAATTTTTCAATTCTATCCGTTTGCTCTAAATCGCGCATTGCACTATACCTCCATTCCCTTATATCCACCCATATTATCTATTGGCTATGTTATAATGCCTAGAATATAGCATAGCATAAGTATATTATAGATGAGAACTATTTATTTATCTATTACTCAAGGCAAAAACATACCTCTA
>JAAYRM010000094.1 GCA_012518745.1 Tissierellia bacterium | reverse complement strand
TTAACCTGGTAACCCTCCATGGTCTTATATCTACATACCAAATCCTTCAATGTCCTGGACATAACATGATGTATGCCCGGCTTACCATTGGCCGTTGGAGGCCCTTCATAGAATACAAATGGTTTATTCTCATCCCTGCTCGTCACGGATTCATGCAGCAAGTCAATTTCTTTCCAATATCTAGAGATCTCCTCTTCTCTATCCTTTACCGGTTTGGTTGATAGTTCGTTAAACCTTTTCAAAATTTTCATCCTCTCTTTTTTCATATAAAAAATCCCTAAGTTCTACTTAGGGACGATTTTCCGCGGTACCACCCAAATTATAGGATATAGAAATTCTAATATCCTATCGCTTGTCTACAGCATAACGTTTTTTAAACGTAATATCTTACTAATTTCGGATATTATGCTCCGAGGTGATGTTCATAAGGGAATTATTGATAATCTTCCACCTTTCGATTATCTCTCTATAAAATAATATCCTTTTATTACTGTCCTCATCATCGCATTTAATATTATATTTTCTGTATCAATATACATCAAATAGTCCATATTTGTCAAGCCCTATATTATACAGGCTATTAAATCATCCTTATCGATTCCGGAGAAATAGTATCCTATATCTACTGAATCCAATACTTCATTTATTTCCATTTCTCTGTATTTTATACCCTTAAACTTTTCCTCTAGATCGGATAGTTCTCCACTTCCAAAGAAATCTCCATAGAACTTTATATTCTGGATTATACCATCCTTTACATCGATTTGGGTCTCTACCTTCCCCGAGGGGTATCTATTAGATTTCTCTATATTGAAACCGGGGGAGCCTCCGAAATTCCACTCCCATGTATTATATCTTTCCTCCATCAGCTTCTCTATCTTGGCATAGTCATCCTCAGTCAACTTATATTCCTGTATTCCCCTATCCCCTTTAAACATATGATTCAATAGAAGCTGTTTGAAATCTTCGACATCGATATCATCTTTCAGATGATCCTTGATATTGGTAACCCTACTCCTTACCGATTTTATTCCCTTGGACACTATCTTATCTTTGGAAACCTTCAAGGCCTGTTCCAATACATCGAGATCCGTATCGAAGAGCATAGCTCCATGATGTAGTACCCTCTGTCTTCTCATGTATTGGGCATTACCACAGAATTTTCTACCATCAATCGTAATATCGTTTCTACCCATGAATTTTGCCTCAATTCCCAACTCGGCCAATACCTCAATTACCGGTTGAGTGAAGGCCTCAAAATTGAAGGCTGAGGTATCCTTACTTTTGGATATTATCGTATAGTTTAGATTACCATAATCATGGTAAACGGCACCCCCACCTGATAGTCTTCTGACGACATTTATATCGTTATCCTTTATATAGTCTAGATTGATTTCCTCGATGGTGTTCTGATGCTTACCCACAATTATTGACGGTTCGTTTATCCATAGTAGAAAGATTTCATCGAATTGTTTCAAGCTATCGAATACATATTGCTCTAATGCTAGATTAAATTGAGGCCTATTATCCTCGTTTTTAATGTATATCATGGTAAATCCTCCATTCTTATTATACTTATATCTTAGAACCTAGCACATCTCCCTATCCTGCAAGGCTCTTAACCTATATATAGTAGTTGTTGTATCCATTTCCAACATATCATAGGTCAATAATTCACCCTTCTTTACATCCTGTATCAATCTAGTATTTTCATCTATTAAACCTATAGGA
>JAAYRM010000093.1 GCA_012518745.1 Tissierellia bacterium | reverse complement strand
TATCCTGCTCGAGGAAATAGAACTCATATAGATTTATCAGGTTGGTAATATGCTTCTTGATCTCGGATCTAGAGGCTTTAATCTGCAGGAAGCTTTCAAACTCCTCTATCTCATCATAGAATATGGATGTACTATCCTCATCCATTTCCAACGCATCGTATATACATTCCGTATATATCCTATATATATTCACACTGTACTGCTTCAAATAGCTATATATGCTCAATTCCGAATGCCTTATCCTGGTATAGTTATAATCTAAAAAGATTTCCCTGAGGAATTCATCCTTGCTAGAGGGTGGCAGAAAACTGATATTGCCTATGAAGCTCTCATGGTTTAGAACCGTACCAATTCTGCAGAATATCAAATCCGAAACCTTCAGCATCTTAGTGGTGCCTGGGTCCCATATGGTATGGAAATTTCTTGTCAATAGGTCCACGAGCTCCACATATCCATCCCTCATATCGGTTATTTCGAAGAGGGAGATATAGGATCTATTCCTCTCCAGCAGTACCCTTTTCTCGAGGCTGGATAGCTGGTTGGATTTTTCCTCCAGCATATGCTCTATGAAGGTCTTATTATAATTGGTCTTATAATCCGTGCTAATCCATATATTGAATGCTATCCTAGTCTTCTGTTCATCGAAGTTGGGATAATAGAATTCTATGGAATCGAGACTATTATCCTCCTCTAAAAACTCATTAATATAGTTCAATAATTTCTTAGTAGTATTATCTTGTATATTCCGTATCTGTCTATAGTCTGAATTATTCATAGCATCCTCCAAAGTAAAATAAGTAGATATCGATTAATATATATTATATACCAATGTATATGATAGTGCATTTAAAAATAGTAAATAATCTTAAAATCCAAATCTAGATCTAGGAATTGGATTCCTTGTCATCCTCTAGAATATCCATACTATCCCCTATGGAATTCATATTATGCAATACCCTACCGATATGATAGTTATATACGAGGCTTAATTCCCCATCATCGTCCATCCCCTCGATGAATAGCTCTCTATGGAAGAGATGCTCCAGGGCAACTCTATTGGCTTCATCTATATTGAGGGATTTATCCATGGAGTTGAGAATTCCCATATGATAGTATATGGATTTAAATAATTTCAAGACCTGCTGTATATCGGATATATTGCAATCATCATGTAGATTTAATTTTCTATCCCTTTGCAATATATTATAGTCCTCATTCATCTCTATCAATTCATCATTGAATCGACTCAACGAGATCTTTTGGTTTTCACATAATACAGCCTCTATAATATCCTTGGAATATAGATAGAGTTTTTCTATATTGGCGGTAAGCGTATTCTCTATATCCGGGGGCAGGATGAAGTAATTGATCAAGGTACCTATGATGAGGCCTATCAAGGTATCCAATATCCTATAGAGTGCATAGGCGATTCTTCCACCCTCCTCATAATTTAGGATTATGGATAGGAATACTATCGTGGATAGCTGGGTGGATTCCTTCAGCTCTAGGATATTACATATATATATGATTATTAGAATTCCAATACCTATGAATAATGGGTTTTCCGGAGCCACCAGGGAAAATAGTAGGGATACTATGGCGCCCAATATGGTTCCCTGCATCCTATCCTTACCTACATTGAGGGATTCGGAAACGGAGGTTTGCATCGCGATTATGGCGGCGATGCCCGTGAAGAAGGGGCTCCTCAATCCCAATATCTGTGCTATCAATATGGATATAAATACTGCGAACGTGGTCTTGATAGTGCGCATGCCGATTTTTTGTATTTTCATTTGAATCACCTTTCAACCATTGTAATAAATATTATAACAATTATATGAATTTAGAACAATATATACTAAAGAGTAATGCGGCTTTAGTCGATATATATTATAGCATGATATGGAAGGGGTTTGGCTATGGAGATTATGGGTATTGGAAGTACTACAACTGAGTTCAATATGGGTATAGGCGAATCTAGAGCCGTGGGGGCCGGCCAAACGGATAGGGAAATCCGATCTGCCAACCCCCCCATGAAGAGGGAGAATAGGATATTAGAGCGAGAGGTCATAGAATCCATAGAATCGGCCAATGAGCAGTTCATAGCTTATAATAGGCGATTTGAATTTTCAATCCACGATAAGACTAGACATATAATGGTGAAGATAATAGATGTCACCACGGATGAGGTGATACGGGAAATCCCTCCCGAAAGGATACTGGATATAGTTGCAGGATTATGGGAATTATCGGGATTGCTAGTAGATGAAAGGATATAGGTGATGAAGGTATGTATGATCATATGAGATTGACGGGACTTGCCTCGGGGATCGATACGGATGAGATGGTCAGGAATCTGATGCAGGTAGAGAGGATCAAGGTGGATAGGGTGGAGCAGGACAGGCAGGTCCTACTCTGGCGCCAAGAAGCCTATAATAGTATAAATAGAGATTTTGTCAACTTCATACTCAATACCAGGAAGAATTTTGGGATAACCTCCGTGACATCCCAGGGAACTTTCAGACCCAACTCCTATAGGAATCTAAATTGGGTGAAGAAAGCCAGCTCGTCTAATGAATCTATAGCCGTGGTATCTAGCACCGCCCAGGCCATGGATAGCAATTATAAGGTGAATGTGCATAGGTTAGCGGATGGCGTCAGCATGGCCAGTGGGAGTGGAATATTCCAGGGCGAAGGGGGAATATCCTTAGATGGGAATGGCATATTGCGAGATACAGAGGGACAGGCCATAGAGGAATTACGTTTTACTATAAATGGGAAGCAGGTGGAGGTATTCAAGGATGGTGGAATCACCATGAGAGATGTGGCGAACGAGATAAATACCACAGAGGATATCGGTATGAGGGCTTCCTATGATTCCGGCATAGGCAGATTCTTTTTGCAGACCACCACGACGGGGGAAGAAGCGGAGATCAGCATAGCCGTCGAGGGAGGAGTGGGAAAGGATTTTATAGAGGGATTGAATCTCTATGTCAACCATTATATCGATGGGGAGGAGTTGAGGGCCGATAGGCTGGAATTGGATCTACAGGGCGATGAGGGAAATGCAATATATGGCAATACCTATGGCGGAAGCAATGCCCTCATAGATTTTGGTGGCGCCACAGATATAGAGTCCAGCTCCAACCGGATCACCATCAATGGCATTACGATGGATTTGGTGGGCACCGGGGAATTTACCGTAACCGTTGCCACGGATGTAGATGGGGTCTATGATAAGATAAGGGAATTTATAGATGACTATAATGAGCTGGTAGATAAGGCCAACGGACTGCTGAAGCAGAATCAATATAGAAACTATAAGCCATTGACTGCGGAGCAGAAGAAGGCGATGGAGAAGGAGGAGGTCGAGCTCTGGGAAGAGAAGGCCAAATCTGGACTCCTCAGGAATGATCATATAATAGAGAGGACCATGCTGAATATCAGGACCTCCTTATATAGGAAATCAGATGAATTTATAGGGCCCTATAAGCTATTAACCGAGATAGGTATATCCACTCAGAGCTATACCCAGGGCAGCGCCGGGGGGAAGCTGGTTATAGATGAGGCGAAGCTGAAGGAGGCTATAGCTCAAGATCCCGAAGGGGTAATGGAATTCCTATTCAAGGAGAGCACGCCGGAGGGCAAGGATGAAGATGGAAATGTGATACCGGGGGAACTAGGGGGTATAGTTTCCAGAATATATGATGGATTGATGATGGGCATGGAGGATATAATCAAAAAATCTGG
>JAAYRM010000092.1 GCA_012518745.1 Tissierellia bacterium | reverse complement strand
TATATGGACTGTATCTATAAAAAAGTTTAATATGCAATTTCCTCATTTGTCTATTTTCAATAAAGTGATATAATTTCATTAGTATTAAATCTTGGAGGAATATATATGTCATTAGATGGAATGGTTACAAGAGCTATTGTAAATGAATTAGAGAATACCCTTAAGGATGGTAGGATAGATAAGATATATCAATATCAAAGAAATGAAATCCTAATCCAGGTCTATAATCGGGGGAAAAATCATAAATTAATATTGTCTGCAAACCCAAGTAACCCTAGGGCCCACCTAACCGACCATACCATATCCAATCCATCCACTCCACCCATGTTCTGTATGCTTCTAAGGAAGCATCTTATGAGGGGAAGTATATTAGATATAAAGCAACATGCTACTGACAGGATTATCTTTATAGATATTAGTTCGATGAACGAGCTAGGTCAAATTTCGGAGAAGAGGTTAATTATAGAGATCATGGGAAGGCATAGCAATATCATACTAATAGACAAAGAATCTGGCAATATAATAGATTCCATTAAACGGATTACCCATGATACGAGTAGAGTCAGGCAGGTATTACCGGGAATACGATATGAATATCCGGCAACCGATGGTAAATTAAATCCCCTATCCTTGAGCCGATCGGAATTCTACAGCCTGATAGACAGAGATAGGGGGGATATGAGGGTATATAGATTTCTCTATTCTAACTATTTAGGCCTTGGTCCATTGATAAGCAAGGAGATATGCTTCCTAGCAAATATAGGCTATGATCAATCTGTACGAAGCTTAAAACCGGAAAAAGTGGAATCTCTATTTACCGCCTTCGTATCCGTAATTGACGTAATCAAATCGAAGGATTTTAAACCAGTATTAATCGAGGACTATCATAGCGATAGCTATCAGGCTTTCTATGCCATAGATATAGAGCAGTTCGAAGATCATAAACGGATATATCCGGATTCCATAAGTAGAACCTTGGATCTATATTATAGCAGGATTATCAAATCCAGTAGGATTTCACAAAGGACCCAAACCATGAAGAAAGAAGTTAACACAATATTAAATAGGGCTCTGAATAAATTGTCTAAACAGAAACATGAACTCCTTGAAAGCAAGGATAGAGAAAAATATAAAATATATGCGGATCTCATTTCAGCAAATATCCATAGAATTGATGGAGGTATGGGGGAAATAGAATTAGAAAATTTCTATTCAGAAAATATGGAAAGTATCAGGGTTCCCCTAGATAAAAAATTATCTCCGCCGCTCAATGCGCAAAATTACTATAAAAAGTACTCCAGGCTTAAAAATGCCCATTCCCTACTTATAAAACAGATTCCCGATACCAAAGGGGAGATAGAGTACCTGGAGAATGTCCTAATCAGTATAGATAATTGTACGGAACCGATAGAATTAGATGAAATTCAAGAAGAATTAACCAAGGAAGGTTATCTGAAGAAGAAGGGCAGGAAGGTAAGAAGGAAGCGAGTAGAATCTAGACCCCATCATTATATATCATCTGATGGCATAGATATATATGTTGGCAAAAATAATAGACAAAATGACTATCTAACCCTTAGGTTTGCCCGCAGGGATGATCTATGGCTTCATGCCCAAAATATGCCGGGCAGTCATGTTATTATAAGGCATGATGATGGCCAAATACCCGGTACAACCCTAGAGGAAGCGGCTATATTAGCAGCATATTATAGCAAGGGAAGACATTCGGCAAATGTTCCAATAGATTTTACGGAGAGAAAACATGTCAGAAAACCAAGGAATGCAAAAGCCGGGATGGTCATATATAATAATTTTAATACGATTACCATAACTCCTGATAGGAAGCGAGTTTATAATATGAAAAGAGTAGATGATTAATTCCTTTTATTTACCTAGGATCTACCCCTTAATAGATCGATAGCTTTTTTAAAGTCGTCTGGAAATCCGATTTTAAATTCCACATAATTACCATTCCCCGGGTGATCAAATGCTAGCCCACCCGCATGCAAAAGCTGACCCGATATATTGAATTCATTCCCCAGCCTTCCATATATAGGATCACCAACGATGGGATGTCCTATATAATCCATATGTACCCTTATCTGATGGGTTCGACCGGTCTTAAGGGATAATTCCAATAATGTATATCCTCGGAACCGTTCGGATATTCTATAATGGGTAATGGCCCGCCTACCTCGTTCATCTATTACCCGCATTCGGGTTCTATTGTTTGGATCCCTTCCTATAGGCGCATCTATAATGGCCTCATCAATATCCAATTCTCCATAGACCAATGCTAGATAGACCCTTTTAACCGTTCGATCTATAAACTGTTGTGATAGGATGTCATAGGCCCTGTTGTTTTTTGCTATGACCAATAAACCTGTTGTATCCTTATCCAATCTATGTACAATACCCGGCCTAATCTTAGAGCTTGATAGGGATGATCTTCCAACATGGTATAGAAGAGCATTTACTAAGGTTCCTGAATAGTTATTTTTGGTGGGATGCACAATCATACCCTTAGGTTTATCTATAACAATAATATCATTGTCTTCATATACAATCTCTATAGGTATGTTTTCGGGAATCAATTCTTCCTTTTCGATTACAGGTTTCTCCACCTGCACTATATCATTTTCCTTTATCATATAGCTAGGTTTAACCGTTTTCCCATTTACATATACAAATCCGTCTTTGATCAATCCATTAATATAGGTTCTTGAGAACCCCTTGAGCTTTGTAACCAGATATGAATCCAATCTCTGGCCACCTTCGCCGTATATATGTATCTCTTGCAAAATCGATTAACCCCCCATATTACATTTCATACCGATCCATTAACACCATCGCCATTATCAACAAGGTACTTATTACAATGGATACATCTGCTATATTGAACACGGGAAAATTATAGCCTTTACCTAATTTGAAGCTTATGAAATCAATTACATATCCCAACCGTATCCTGTCTATCAGGTTGCCGATTGCGCCTCCTAAAAATATCATTAAGGATATCCTCATCAAATTGTTTAAGTTATAGCTACCTTTGAAAATCAAAAAAAGTACGCCTATTATAACTATAATGGAGACTATTATAAAAAAGATCTTTCTATTCTGTAAGATCCCAAAAGCTGCGCCAAAATTCTCTACATAGTATAGTTGAAAAACATCCTTAATTATAATATAAGGACCCCTGTCCTTTAAATGTTTTATAGCAGCATACTTGGTCACCTGATCCAATAGTACTACAGATGTCAAAAACAATAATAGCAAGCCTATACCCCCCAGAATTCCATATTAACATATATCATTTTAATTGATAATGAATACTATTACAAGTGCAATTCCCTCAATATAGTAATTGCTCTAATATCCATTAATATATTAGAGCAATTACTATATTACCCTTATCTATTGATCCTGTTAAAATAATCCTGGGATACCCTCTCTATTTCTTCTACTGCTCCACTACCCTCTTCATCAAGTACTCCTATATCATCCCCGGTGCCGAAGGAAGGATCATCAGCTACTCTATTGAATCTAGCTACCTCTTGATAGCTATCCTCCCTATCAAATTGATCCCCAGCTCTATAGTTCCTATAGAAGGGATTAACAGTATCCTCCCTTCTAGATCCTCGCTCCATTCCTTCATCTGATGTAGCTCTCTTATTCGAGCAGCCTATGCATAGCTTGGTATATGGTATTAGTCTCAATCTTTCCCTGGAAATCTTCTCATTACATACACTGCATAGCCCATATTTTCCGGATTTCACCTCTTCAATGGAGGTCTCGATCTCATATAGAACATCCCTTAGCCGGTTGCAAAGTCCCTTATCATGTTCCATCATAAACATTTCAGTGCCTATATCTGCGGGGTGGTTGTCATAGGCCGATAGCTCGGTATAATATTTATCCATGGAGCCATTCCTTGTATCATCGCCCATATCCCTTATGAGATGTTCCACCCTATCCTTTTCATCCAATAATAGTTGCAAATTTATATCATTTTCATCCTTTATCATATTATTATCCTCCTCATATAATATAATCTGATAATAATATGCCCATATATATACTTACAATTCCACCATATCTTCATCGAGGGCCTGCTCCAATTTTTTAACATTGTTAAGCAATAATTCAAATTCTTTAAAATTTAACGATTGTATCCCATCAGATAAAGCCTTAGCCGGTTCAGGGTGCACCTCTATCATCACCCCATTGGCACCTAACACCAATGCCGCTCTTACTGCAGGCAATATCAATTCCTTTCTGCCAGTGCCATGACTTGGGTCGATAAATATGGGATACCCGGTTTTCCCTTGTATTATAGGAATACTCATAAGATCTAGAGTATTCCTCGTATAATCATCAAAAGACCTTATACCCCTTTCACATAAAAGAATATGTTGATTGCCACCCATTGCAATATATTCCGATGCCTTAATCCATTCTTCAAAGGTCGCCGACATGCCCCTCTTCAACAATACGGGCTTATCAGTTTTACCCACCTCTATTAGAAGTGGGTAATTCTGCATGTTCCTCGAGCCAATTTGATATATATCTATATAATCATATGCCTTTTCCACGTCCCTGGGATCCAATACCTCTGAAACCACCCTGAATCCATAGGAGTCCTTAATATCCCCTAATATCTTTAGTCCCTTTATGCCCAGACCCTGAAATGAACTTGGGCTTGTCCGTGGTTTGAATGCCCCTCCTCTAATGAATTTTATATCCAGCTTGTTTAAAAATTCTCCGATGATTTCCATCTGCCTAACACTTTCAACAGCGCATGGTCCTGCTATTATATTAAATCCTTTTTCAAGTTCTAGGCTATATTCCATTTTAATACTATCTGTCATCTTCATTCCTCCGCTGTGTTGACTATCCTTTAGATCAAATTAATACTTGAGGACCTAGGCCCCTAGATCCTTAATATCACTAGATTCTTCTATTGATTCCATACCATCCTCTTCCATATCTATATCCTCTATTCCTATATTCGAATAGAATTCATCCAATGTGATCAATTGGGCCTCAATAAATGACTTATATCTCGTCTTGAATATAAATATCTCCTTTTTGAGTTCCTCATATTCCGCCTTAATTTTACGCACCTCATTATCTGCGGTATGTATAAGTTTTTTAGCCTCTATTTCCGCTTCCTCTATTATAAGTTTTCTCTTATTTCTAGCTGCCGCCGTTACCTCATCTGCCGTGCTTTGAGCAATTAGGAGTGTATCCTTCAATGTGTTTTCAAGCGCATTATACTGCTTTATCTGTTCATCCAATACCATAATCTTATCCTTGAGTTCCATGTTCTCCCTATATAAACCCTCATAATTTTCAACAATATCGTCTAGAAACCTATCGACCTCGGATTCATTATAACCTCTAAAGGCTTTTTTAAATTCCTTATTCTGAATATCTAGGGGTGTAATCATATATTTCACTCCATTTATTATAATAGTCTGGGCCTTACCCTCATACCTTTTCTATGCCGACATGGTCAGTTCGCCGATCCCCGAGAACTGAATACATTGGAACTAAAAATATCTTCTTGCCCATCTCTTAAGTATAGCTCCTATGTATTAATATATCCCCCATATCATAACTGTTTATTCCCAATGCTCTCAACTATAATCTAAATAATATATTCCTTATGATCTTGGCAACAATTCTGAGCATGAGTATGGATACTATGGGAGAGAAATCTAGCATTCCCGTATCTATTCCAATCCTATGTATTAATTCCCTAGCTGGAGCCAATACAGGTTCAGTCAGCTCATATACTATCCTCCCTATTGTATTATAAGGATTAACATTTAAAAATGAGAGTATAATTCTTGTAAGAATTAGTAATTCGATGATATAGAAAAAAAGATCTACAGATCTATACAATATTCGCATATTTTCAACCTCTTATCCGAGTATTTTACCAACGGAATATTTCATTGTTTTTTAGTTCGTTCTTCATATTATTATCTATTTCTACATTATTCGGTGCTAACACAAATATATCCGTCGTAACCTTCTGTATATTCGCCTCCAGCGAATAAAGGCCACCATTAATAAAATCAAATACTTGCCTCTTCATTTCCGGGTCCAATTGCTCCAAACTTACTATGACAGCTTTCCTTATCTTAATATCATCTATTATCTTTGGAGCGTCCTCATAGTTTAAGGGTTCATGGACAACCAATTTCATATTTCCGGATGTATGGATGTTTACAACCTTATTGTTCACCCGCTTGGACTTGGTATTGGTCAATAGATCCTCCCCATATTCCTCATAATCCTCATCCATATCGAGGTCGTCTATCCCCATAAGATATTTAAACTTATTCAAAATTTTAGACATAATAACCCCCCTTGAATTTTTATTTTCTCTCCCCAAATAAACCCGTTCCAACCCTTATCATGTTCGAACCTTCTTCAATCGCAACCTCATAATCATTGGTCATGCCCATGGATAAGAACTCCATATCTACACCTTCATATCCTCGTGCATTAATTTCATCGTACAGTTTACGCATTTCCCTGAAAACCCACCTGACTTCCTCTGCCTCTTCCACAAAAGGGGCTATGGTCATTAGGCCCTTAATTCTTATATTGCTATATTGTAATGTTTCCTCTATGAAAGGTATAACCTCATCCACCCTTAAACCGTGTTTGCTTTCCTCCCCAGCAACATTTACCTGAATCAAGACATCTGCTATTATATCCCTTGCCTTTGCTCTTTTATCTATTTCCCTAGATAGGGATGCCCGATCTAAGGAATGGATTAGAGTAACCTTATCGATAATATCCTTTGCTTTATTGGATTGCAGATGGCCTATCATGTGATATTTAGGACCCTTACCAATAATATCGTATTTTTGAACTAATTCTTGAACCCTATTTTCACCAATATTATCTAATCCTATTTCAAGCGCTTCTATAATCCTATCGGTTTCAACCGTTTTGGTCACAGCCACTATATGAACCTTATCACCAGTCCTTCCGGCTCTCCGTAATGCTTTTTCTATATTATTTTCTATAATGGTTAAATTATTATTAATAATTATACTTCCCTCCCCGATGTCAGTTAATTATCATGCCTTCCTTAATTCCCATTGTATATAGAAGGATCTCGTCAAGCCCACTGATCGTCTCATACGGCATATCATCTCCTTCTATATAGATATTATTGCCCTCATCACCAAAATCAATGTAGGTTGTCCTATCTTCTTGTAATAGGATCTTAATCGGTTTGAATTTAACTATACCACCGATATCTTTTACATAGACCCCTTCTACGCCATCCTTTTCAACTATGCATCTGGTAGGAATTTCGTATCCTTCCCGACTATTCTGAATTACATCGATCTCAATATATCTTTTGTCATAGTATTTTTCGAAATCTATATTAAACTTACCCAGAATTAGACTTTTATCCCCTTCTTTATTTATTCTTTCAATTCGACCGCGTATACCGTCCTCCTTCCCCCTGCTTGATACCCATATATAATCTCCTTCGTCATAGGAATTAACATCTATATTATCGATGTTAATAATCATATACCATTCAAAATTATCTATAACCTTGAATAGGGGATCTCCAGCTTCGGCAGCATCCCCATCCGCCATCCTCATCGGTTCCATATGCATATCCCGGATATCAGAGGGCTTATAACTCTCTATATGATTAAAGGAGTATAGTTCTTCATAGCCATCTATCATAAAGGATATAATTCCCGATTGTTGGGTAACATAATCCGTCGTATTATGGGCCATTCGTTCCACAATCTGTTTTCGTTCTTCCTCTAGGGCCTCTAGACTTTGATCTATCAGGGTATCTTCAGGGATGTCACTTTCCGAATTTCCCTCATGCTCCCCATTCCTAACGGCCATTAATGTTTCAATCTTTTCATCTATATCTTTTAAATCCTGATTTATAATTTCATCCCCTACAGATATCAGCCTAGCAATTTTGACATCTTTGCCTACCTTTTCGCCCTCTTCTGCCAGAATCTCAACCATTCCCCCCATATGGGCCTTGTATACATATTCTTTTTTAATTATCATGGCTTCGGTTTCTATCCTATCCTCCACCAACCTGTATTCCGGCAAAATCGTTTTATATCTAACCGCCGATAGAGAGGGAGCTACTCTGAACAAAATATATATAAGGATGATGCTTGCCACAACCATCCGGCGATTCTTTTTACTATCATTTGATCTATGATGTCTATAATCCATAATATCACCCTATTGTTAGAAATCTTCTTGGATAGTTTAGCTCTTGAAAAACCTTCCATATTTACTTATTACCTTAAGTTTTGAAATAGCATCAATTTTAAATTTTTTAATTTGATCGGTGTGGGTAACAAGCAAAATGGCCCTTTCCTTTCTGATTCCCCCTATCAATATACCATCAAATTTTTCCTTAAAAATGGTTATAACCTTTATCTCATCGCCAACTTTTACCCTTGAGCCATCGAATGTGAACTCCTTTACATCCGTTTTATCTAAATGATTCTGTGTTACCGCCTTCTTATTTATAACTATCATATTATGTTTTAAATAGATTTTTTCCTTTAATATGACTAATATATATCCTACTAAATTGATTACGAATAGAACCAATAAGATCCTTTGAACATATTTAATCAAATCCCATTTACCCCCATATAATTTTAATCCTATAGCAATTATATCATATTCATACTATCGACGAAAGGCCCAACTGTTGAAAGACCCTCACTTTGCAACAATAAATGATAAGATTCTACCATCCATTTATTAAATAAATCGCATTTTATGTACAAATGCGATTTATTTCGTTCTATTTTTATGTGCCAATTCCTATGCCGTTCTATATCAAAAGGAACAAAATCTAACCTTTTAAAACACAATAAAAAAGTACAAGTGGCTACTTTCCAACGTTATAACCACCTGTACTTCTATGTAATGGTCGGGATGACTGGATTTGAACCAGCGACCCCAAGTCCCCCAGACCTGTGCGCTACCATGCTGCGCCACATCCCGACATCTCTAAATACCTTTAACATTATAACATATAATTGATCATAATGCTACCAGAATTATAATTTTAAACTCAATCCCAGACTACTACAATAGATCGGCGAATCAAAACCACCAAGTGGCCAAAGATATCTAGCTACTTGGTGGGTCAATTCTAATCATCCTATCGGTACAGGAAGATTTAATTTCTGATGCCTATTATCTGATGCTTGCTATATGATTATACAGATTAAGCCTCCACTGCCATCATTGATAATTCGTTCCAATGCTCTTCTCATCTTGTTCCTAGCATCATCTGGCATGGTATTCAATTTGCCCTGCAACTGTTCATTTACCAAATCATAGAGGGATTTACCGAATAGATTGGATTCCCATATCTTGGTTGGGTCCCCTTCAAATTCATCTAGAAAATATTTAACCAATTCTTCACTCTGTTTTTCAGTCCCTATCAAGGGTGATACCTCTGTCATTATATCACAACGTAATAGATGAAGTGATGGCGCTCTTGCCTTTAATTTTACTCCAAATCTATTTCCTTGTTTATATATTTCCGGTTCGGCTAATTCCATCTCCTCTAGGCTAGGGCTTACCAAGCCATATCCTATTTCATTAGCTTCAACTAGGGCATTTTCTATCTTATCATATTCTTTCTTAATGTATGCAAGCCTATTTATCAATCCTAATATCTGATAGTCACCATCGATATCGTATCCGGTCATCTCATTTAATACCTTATAGAATAACCCATCGTCTATAACCAATTCTATGTTTACAGTGCCCTCTCCTAATCTGATTTCCCTAATATCTACGCTTTTTATTATATCCAATTGATTCAATAATTCCAACGAGCAATCCACTTCGTTCAACTTATGTAATTCATGTATGGATTCTTTCAAAGATTCCAAGATATTGGTTTTTATCCAATGATTCCTTGGTAGCCCTTCAATCCAACCCGGTAAATTAATTGCAATTTCCTTAACTGGGAATTCGAATAGTAGTTTTTCAAAAACCCTTTCGATGCCTTCAACTTCCATGTTTAAACAATCTAATATAACCACCGATACCTCATATTTCTCCTCTAGACTCTCCCTCAATGCTATGGTGCTGTCTAGATCGGGGTGCTTGGTGTTTAAAATAATAACAAAGGGTTTTCCTAATTCCTTTAGCTCATATATAACCCTTTCCTCGGCCTTTATATAGTTAGATCGATCTATATCGGTTATTGATCCATCGGTAGTTACCACAAGCCCAATAGTCGAATGATCTGTCATTACCTTTCTGGTTCCAATTTCTGCTGCTTCTTCAAATGGTATCTCCTTTTCATACCAAGGGGTAGTAACCATCCTCGGAATTTCATCCTCTATATGTCCAATTGCACCCTTAACTAGATAACCAACGCAATCGACCATCCTTACCTTGAAATTTACATTTTCTCTTAAGGTCAGTTCGACTGCTTCATTGGGTACAAATTTAGGCTCTGTGGTCATGATAGTTTTACCGGAACCGCTCAAGGGTAATTCATCCTTAGCTCTCTCCTGTTTATATTGATTCTCAATATTTGGCAATACCAGTAATTCCATAAATCTTTTAATAAACGTAGATTTGCCGGTTCGCACTGGCCCTACAACCCCTGCATATATATCTCCATCCGTTCTTTCAGCTATATCCCTATATATATCGAATTTCTCCATATCCTCCCTCCTCACAGTCAAATTTATTATCATACCGCTTAACATTATATATATATGTATAAAGTCTTGTAATATTACTCTCATAAAAAAAAACCTACTAATTCTAGTAGGTTTTGTCCTCCATCTCATGCTTTTTATCCCTCAACATTAAATTCACAACGGAATTTCTTACATCCTTTCCCTCATATAGCACCTGATATATTTCCTGCGTAATAGGCATTGTTATATTATGCATCAATGCCAATTCATAGGTAGAGCTAGTTGTCTTTATTCCCTCAACCACCATGCCAACGGACTCAATGGCCTCCTCGAGTGTCCTACCTTCCCCGATCAGTATCCCCGCCCTCCTATTCCTACTATGCATACTGGTACAGGTAACGATTAGATCGCCCATTCCCGCCAACCCTGCAAAGGTATGTCGGTTAGCACCCATCCTCTCCCCCAGCCTACCCATTTCAATCATTCCCCTAGTCATCAAGGCTGCCTTCGTATTATCCCCATATCCTAGGCCATCTGAGATCCCCGCCCCAAGGGCGATAACATTTTTTAACGCTCCCCCTAATTCTACTCCTACGACATCTGTATTCGTATATACCCTGAAATATGGAGACATAAATATATCCTGTACATACCTAGCTATCCCCTTATCTGCTGAGGCCACAACTACCGTAGTAGGCATTTTTTTCCCTACCTCCTCAGCATGGGAAGGACCTGATAGTATAGAATAGGGGTTATCAGGCAGGGCTTCATCCATTATTTGTGAAATCCTAAGCAATGTATTATTCTCTATACCCTTGGCCGCATTAACTATTACCTGGCCCCGTTCTATATAGCCCTTGCATTCATTTAAGACCTCCCTAATGCCCTGGGTTGGAATTGAAAACAGCAATAATTTCTTGTTATATATAGTTTTTTCAATATCATTGGTCACAACTAGATGTTCTGGAAAGGTGATGCCTGGTAGGTATTTTTTATTTTCCCTATATTCCTTCATATATTCTAGTTGTTGCTTATCCCGTATCCACATATCTACTCTATGTCCGTTGTCTGCAAGTAGGGTTGCCAATGCAGTCCCCCAGCTACCTCCCCCAATTACACCAACCTCTGTTATAATAAAGATCACCCCTCGTCTATTTTTTCGCCTAACCTAAGTTCCTCTCCCCGGATCAATCTCCCAAAATTATCCCTATGTTGATATATCGCTATAGCACTGAGTATAGATATCGTAAGGATAAAATTCTTATCGAAGGGTCTATTTATTAGGGCCCCAATTATAGGTGTTAATACGGCCCCAACAATAGATCCTAAAGAAACATATCTAGTTCTCGCTATTATCAATACTGCTATTGTGATACTTATGACTATGGTGGGCCAATGTAGCCATGCAATTACCCCCAAGGATGTTGCGATACCCTTTCCACCCTTAAAACCCAGGAGTGCAGGCCAATTATGCCCTATGACCACAAATATACCTGCTAATAATTCTGCCTGTTCCCCCCATATGTAACCAGCAATATAGACAGCTAAAACGCCCTTCAATATATCGGATATAAGGGATATAATACCTATTCTCTTCCCAAATACCCGCAGCGCATTAGTTGCACCAGCATTCCCACTTCCAAAATTCCTTATATCCTCTTTCCTAAACAGTCTACCAAGTATATAGGCAGATGAAAAGTTTCCAAATAAATAGGCCATTGCGGCTATCATAAATAGATCCATCATTCCTAATCATCCTTCTCCTTGAATTCAAACCATATGGGCACCCCTTCAAACCCAAAATACTGTCTTATCTGGTTTTCGAGGTATCTCCTATATGAAAAATGCATCAACCGTCTCCTATTAATAAATATCAGAAACTTTGGTGGCCTAACTGAAACCTGGGTACCATAATAGATCTTAAGCCTTACCCCCTTATCCGATGGAGGTTGGTTCAATAGGACCGCCTCGTTTATTATATCATTTAAAACACCTGTACTAATCCTCAGGCTATAATTATTATTAATTGCCTGTAGAAATTCAAATAGCTTATCAAGCCTTCTACCGGTTTTAGCGGATATGAACACAATAGGTGCATAGGGCATAAATGCTAGCTTCATCCTTATGTCCCTTTCAATTCTATTATAGGTATCGGATTCCTTTTCAACTAGATCCCATTTGTTGACTGCGATCAATAGTCCCTTGCCATTTTCATGAGCATAGCCCGCAATCTTTGTGTCCTGTTCGGTTATCCCCTCAATAGCATCTATCATAATGATACATATATCCGTCCTATCCACGGCCGATAGGGTTCTAGCTACGCTATATCTCTCTATATCTTCATATATACTTCGCTTTCTCCTTAAACCCGCCGTATCTATAAATAGGTATTTATTGTCCCTATGGGTAAAATAGGTATCCACGGCATCCCTTGTCGTACCTGGTATATCGGTTACTATTACCCGCTCCTCACCTAAAATCTTATTTATTAAAGATGATTTCCCTACATTGGGTTTGCCAATTACCGCCACCTTAAGCACATCTTCATGATATTCAGTATCCTTATTTTCAGGAAACAATTTCACTATCTCGTCTAATAGATCACCTATTCCCAACCCCTGTTCTGCCGATATGATTATAGGAGCACCTATTCCTAGTTCGTAGAATTCAAATACCTCATCTGGGGTTCCAGCTCTATCTATCTTATTACATACCAATAGAATTTCCTTTCCCGATTTTCTCAACATCGTTGCTATTTCCCTATCCCCTGGAGTTATTCCATCCAAACCATCTACCATAAACAATATAATGTCAGCATTATCAACAGCCATATCTACCTGTTTTCTAATATTTAACGGAATGATATCCTCACTTTTTGGTTCTAATCCCCCCGTATCTATTAAGGTAAAATGTCTATTTAGCCATTCGGCCTCGGAATAGATTCTATCCCTAGTAACCCCTGGAGTATCCTCTGTGATGGCTATTCTTCGCCTAGCTATTCTATTGAATAAGGTTGATTTTCCTACATTAGGTCTGCCTACTATGCAGACAATGGGTCTATCCATATCTACCACCCCGTGCCTTTTTAAATACGTCTATTAGCTCATTACCGGAAACCCCTACTGGAACCACTTTGGTATTTAACTGGTTTTCAATATCCTTAAGCGTTATATCATCTAGGAATATCTCCGTGTTCCTCCTGAGCATAGTCTTCGGTATAATGATATTACCTAGATTGCTACGAGATTGTAATTGTTCTATGATATCCTGTCCAGTTACTAAACCCGATACCGTTATACTATTCCCAAAAAAATTATTCTTTATGGCCACTACATCTAGATCTAGCTTAACGAATCTATTCAGTATCTTATCCCTTATCTCCATTAGAAACCCTTCTGCCAATGTCCCAGTCAATAGGGTATATTTTTTATCTAAGATGATATTCATTCCAATACTCTGCAATTCCCTATCGACCTCGTGCGCGAATGATCTTAACAATCCTATTCCATTTTCTATTTGCGGAAATCCCTCATACTCATCATAATTCGGGATTGGAAAGCCAGCTAGGATATAGAATTCATCGGCAGCAAATATCAGGCGAGTTCCGATACTTGAAAGAAATCTATCCTGCCATGGTCCGATTAAACTTAATAATTCCCTTGCCTTTCCCCTATCATACCCTTCGAGTTGACAAAGCCCTTCCCTATATTTCGTAATCCCGATGGGCACAACAGCCACCGATCTAATATTAGGATGCAGATTTGATAGATCCATTAGGGTCCTCTCTAATTCCGAACCATCATTGAGTCCGGGTACTAACACTATTTGACAATTCATTTCAATATTGGCCTTTTTAAACCTCTTCAATATATTAAGCAGTTGGCCAGCCCTTTTATTATTCAATATCCTAATCCTTAGTTCCGGATTGGTTGTATGCACCGATATGTTTATCGGGCTCAATCTATAGCTGATTATTCTATCGATTTCCTCATCGCTCATGTTGGTCAATGTGATGAAATTTCCCTGTAGGAATGATAATCTCGAATCATCATCTTTAAAATATAGGGTATGCCTCATATTTGGCGGCAATTGATCTATAAAGCAAAATATACAGCTATTCCCGCACGATTTGGCCTTATCTATCAATGGATTCGTAAACTCTATTCCCAGATCCTCATCGAATTCTTTTTCAATTTCCAGGTCCCATATTTCACCATTTTGTTTTTGAACCCTAACATCTATATATTCATCCGATATTAGATATTTATAATCTATAATATCCTTAATTTTCATCCCAGCTATGGATACTAATATATCCCCAGCCTCTAGCCCAAGTTCCTTGGCTATACTTCCTTCTACTACTCTCTCTATTATGTTTTTATCATCTGCAATATTTTTCAGTTCCATCTCATATCCTTCCATTAGCTAATCTCATATATACCATATATATTATAACAAAATGCTACAACAATAGATAGATTTCAGTCATCTTTGTATGCCATTCTATCCTTTAAACATATAAGCCTACAGTCTACTGTAGGCTTATGCTCTATTCGTATAGTGGAAATCTCTTACATAGATCCAATACCCTTTGTGTGATCCTCTCCCTGTCCTCACGCTCATCCAACGCTAGGTCTATTATTTCTGCTATCTCCTCCATCTCTTTCTCCATCATGCCCCTAGTAGTCACCGCTGGGGTTCCCATTCTAACTCCGCTTGTAACGAATGGACTCTCTGGATCGAAGGGAATTGTATTTTTATTGGTTGTAACCTTGACCTCATCGAGCAATGCCTCAGCTTTTTTCCCAGTCAACCCTCTATTTCTAACATCTAGTAGGATTAGATGATTATCCGTCCCGCCCGATACGAGTTCAATTCCCTTTTCCATTAGGCTATCCGCTAATACCTTTGCATTCTTAATAATCTGTTCCTGATAGAGTTTAAAATCCTCCTCCAACGCCTCACCAAAACTTACCGCCTTAGCTGCAATCACATGCATCAATGGGCCTCCCTGGATTCCCGGGAATATGGCCTTATCAATTCGCTCGGCATATTCCTCTTTACATAGGATAGCACCACCTCTTGGACCCCTCAATGTCTTATGGGTTGTTGTCGTAACAAAATCAGCATACGGTACGGGATTTTGATGGAGTCCTGCGGCAATAAGACCGGCTATATGGGCCATATCGACCATCAGATAAGCCCCTACCTCATCCGCTATCTCCTTGAATTTTTCAAAATCTATAGCCCTTGGATAAGCACTCGCCCCTGCTATGATCATTTTCGGCTTTTCCTTCAGAGCTATCTCCCTTACCCTATCATATTCTATTCTATGATTCTCCCTATCCACCCCATAATCCACAAAATCATAATATACCCCAGATAAATTCACCGGGCTACCATGGGTTAAATGGCCCCCCTGGGATAAATTCATGCCCAATACCTTGTCCCCCGGTTTTAAAATCGCAAAATAAACCCCTAGATTGGCATTAGAACCCGAATGTGGTTGTACATTTGCATGCTCTGCCCCATATAATTCCTTCAATCTATCTATAGCCAAATTCTCTACCATGTCCACATATTCACAGCCACCGTAATATCTTCTGCCGGGATATCCCTCCGCATACTTGTTGGTAAGTTGACTCCCCATCGCTTCCATTACCTGCAGCGAAACGAAGTTTTCCGAAGCTATCAATTCTAGGTTTTCTCGCTGTCTATTCGTTTCCATCTGGATTATATCCAATATCTTCGGATCATTCTCTTTTAAATTTGAAAAATACATATCTAAAACTCCTTTCCTTGATTATGATACATCTCCATAGTATAATTTAACCTATCAGCAAATAGTATAGATATGGACGCAGTTTTATCCATCTATGCTCTAAATCAATTATATAGATATTCCTTATTATTTACAAGATTATTATGGGTTATGAGGTGAAATCCTTGGATTATTATGTAAGCGATAGAGAAGAGGTAAGGAAATTACTTCTTTTGGCCGCATTAGCAGGTAGAATCATGTTAAGAAGCGGCGCTGAAACCTATAGGGTGGAGGATACGGTTGAACGGCTCTGCAAATCTAGAAAAGACATCAGATATGCAGACGCTTTCGCAACTCCTACTGGAATATTTATTTCTCTGGAATATCGAAGTGAAATGATGGCATATCTGATAAGGGTAAAGTCCATCAGGACCGATTTAAATAGAATTAATTTAGTTAATGAGTTTTCTAGAAAATTTGTTAATTCGAATATGTCTATAGATAAGGGTATCGAACATCTCCGATACATTAATCAAATAAATATCTACAATAGATGGGGCAAATCGATATTTGGTAGCTTAGCATGCGCCTTTTTTTCAATGCTATTCGGGGGTGTTTTTGTCGACTTTATATCCAGTTTTATGGTAAGCCTTATAATATTAACGGTTATAAGTGGAATACATAGATATAAGACGCCACCCTTTCTGAGCAACTTCATAGGGGCCACCCTAGCCGCCGTATTGTCGATACTGTCCATATATCTTGGTCTTGGTAAAAATATAGATATAATAATTATAGGGTCCATTATGAGTATGGTACCCGGGGTTGCTATAACCAATGCCATGCGGGATACCATGTCCGGTGATCTAGTATCCGGTCTATCGAGGGGTATGGAGGCAATTTTTTCCGCTCTAGCAATCGCCTTCGGTGTTGGCATGGTGCTCAATATATATTTTAAGGGGTTGATCCCATGAACATTATGAAACAATTGCTATTTTCTTTCCTATCTACAATTGGATTTGCCGTATTATTCAGCATTCCAAAGGATTCCATATCCAAATCGGGAATTACGGGTGCCTTGGGCTGGATTGTATTCTATATTGCATCAAACTATTTTCATAGCAAGATAGTAGGGTCGTTTTTTGCTGCTACTACAGTGGGTATCCTAGGGGAACTACTGGCAAGACGCTATAAAAAACCAGCCACTATATATATTATACCCGGGATAATTCCCCTTGTACCCGGAGCCGGAGCATATTATACTATGTTAGCATTGATTGAAAATGATTTCATCCTTGCTGCAAAACAGGGAACCGAAACCCTATTTATAGCAGCGGCTATTTCCATGGGAATAACCATCTCCACTTTTCTATCTAAATCCATAAAACGAGTCAAATATGGAGATTGATTCTATTTGGTGTATTTCACCATAATATTTACCAGCTCATCTAGGGACTCATCCCTTGTCATGCCGCTCAAATAATTTTTTAGACATCCCTTCATATGATTTTCCAATATCAATCCACCGACGGAATTTATTGCAGCTCGAGCCGCTACTATCTGTATGAGTACATCCCCGCAGGTCTGCTCATCTAGTATCATCTTCTGAATACCTTTGATCTGCCCCTCTATCCTTCTTAACCTTCTAATGATAGCCTGTTTATCCTTCAGTTCCAAAACCAAATATCACTCCCCCCATTTAGCCTAATATCCTTATCATCTCCATTACGGTTTCATTTCTATCCTTTATGCGTCTATCTATTATCCTCACTATTCCGAAGGCAATTATTAAAAATAATAGCCCCACCATAAATGCATACGTTTCATAGTTTTCGATACCCTGAGATTGAAAGAAGCTAATGCCGAAGGATATCCCTAAAATTAGCATGATGAAGGGAATCATATATATAATCAATGCGTATTTAATGATATGCTTAGGTTTCGCCTTGATCTCTACAAAATCCCCTTCACTTGCATCGATTGAATTTTCAATATTGACTATGATGCTCGGGACATTGCAACTACCACCACAGCTACTGCAACCCGTACCACATCCCGAGATCCTTTTCACCTCTACCTCAGCGATATTATTCATAGTTTTACGCACATATCCTATCTGATCCATTATCTCACCTCTCAAATACCAAATTATTGATTACCTCAGACGCGAGGATTAATCCAACCACAGGAGGTACAAATGATACGCTTCCGGGTGCCCCCCTTTCGGATTGCTCCTCTGTAGGATTGACTTTTATAGGTTTTTCCCTAGACCAGACAACCCTTAAGGCCGATATATCCCTTTTCCTCAATTCCCTTCTGATCACCTTGGCCAAAGGGCAGGTATCCGTCTCATATATATCCCCAATTCGAAACATCGTGGGATCTAACTTATTACCTGCTCCCATAGCTGAGACGATGGGAATACCCAACCTCTTGCAATTTTCAATTAAATTCACCTTAGCCGAAACCATATCTATCGCATCTATCACATAATCATAGTCTGTACATAGTAGCTCCTCTTTATTGAGCTCACCATATTGTTCTTCTATAGCCACCACATCAATATCTGGATTTATATCCAACAACCTATTCCTCATTACCTTCACCTTGGATAGGCCCACGGTTTTTGAATTTGCATGAATTTGTCTATTAATGTTGGTTATATCTATTATATCATAATCTATCATTATAATCTTACCCAATCCCGATCTAACTAAGGCTTCACAGGCAAAGGAACCCACCCCACCAATCCCAAATACCGCAACCTTAGAATTTTTAAGGGTGTTCATCCCCTCTTGCCCTAGTAGCCATCTAGTTCTTGTAAAACGTTCACCCATTTATATCATCCTTCGAATTCTAACATATGGTTCTATATTTATCGTTATACATCAAGTTTTAAATGAATCTCCTGTAGCTGTTCCTCATTAACTTCACTAGGAGCCCCGGTTAACGGGCATGTTGCAGACTGAGTTTTGGGAAATGCTATAACATCCCTTATATCTGCACTATTAGTCAATAGCATTATAAGCCTATCGAATCCATATGCAATTCCACCATGCGGTGGTGTGCCATATTGAAATGCCTCTAATAGAAATCCGAATTTATTCTGGGCTTCCTCTTCCGAAAATCCTAGGGCAGCAAACATCCTAGTCTGGAGTTCCGAATCACTGATTCTGATACTGCCTCCTCCTAGTTCATCGCCATTGATCACTATATCATATGCTTTTGCCCTGACATCTTGCGGTTGCGTTTCCAGAAGATGTATATCTTCCTCCATTGGCTGGGTAAACGGGTGATGTTTGGCCACATAGCGATTCTTCTGCTCATCATATTCTAGCAATGGAAATTCTGTAATCCATACTAAATTGAGGTCATCCTCATCGATTATATTCAAATCCTTGGCTATCCTATTCCTCAGATTCCCAAGGCTATCAAAAACAATTTTTTCCTTATCAGCCACTAACAATAACAGGTCGCCTATTTCCCCATTCATCTTATCTAGTATATTATCCAATTCCACCTCGGATAAAAACTTAGCAATGGGTGAAGTAATCCCCTCTTCAGTTACCTTAAGCCAAGCCAACCCTTTGGCTCCGAAATCCTTTATATAATCCTCCAGATTGGATATATCCCTCCTAGAAAACTCATCCCCATACCCCTTTATATTTATTCCCTTTACGTAACCGCCATCCTCGATGGTACCACTGAATACCCTGAATTTAGATTCCTGTACTAGGGCCGATATATCTACCAATTCGAATCCGAATCGTAGATCGGGTTTGTCCACGCCGAATCTTTGCATGGCCTCCCTATAGGTCATCCTTTTAATAGGTAATTCTATTTCCACGCCTTTTAATTCTTTAAATATCCTATATAGTAATTGTTCATTCATATCGATTACATCGTCTATGTCAACAAAAGACATCTCTATATCAACCTGTGTAAACTCCGGTTGTCTATTCGCCCTTAAATCCTCATCCCTAAAGCATCTAGCTATCTGGTAATATCTATCCATCCCAGCGACCATTAAAAGCTGCTTCATCAACTGGGGTGACTGAGGTAGCGCATAGAAATCTCCAGGATTAATCCTGCTGGGCACCAAATAATCCCTAGCTCCTTCCGGAGTAGGTTTTGTCAACATAGGAGTTTCTATTTCAATAAAGCCGTTCTCATCTAAAAAATCCCTGATTATCCTTGCAGCCCTATGCCTTATCCTCAGATTTTTCTGCATGAAGGGTTTTCTTAAATCTAAATACCTATATCTCAGCCTCATGCCCTCAGATACATTATCATCATCCCTTATATATATAGGTGGGGTTTCAGATTTACTCAATATCTTTAGATCCTCTACCAATACCTCCACCTGCCCAGTCGGGATATCCTTGTTTGCAGATTGCCTTTCCCTAACCTGCCCTTTAACAGCTATTACATATTCACCTCTTACCTTGGTAGCCCTTTTAAATACCTCTTCCGAAACCGTATTGTCACATACCACCTGACAGATACCTGTTATATCCCTCAAGTCTATAAAGACTAGCGAACCAAGATCCCTCTCCCTTTGAACCCATCCCATTAATACTACATCATCACCTACATTGGGCAGCCGTAAATTTCCACACATATGACTTCTCCCTAGATCCTTAAAATCTTCTTTCATAATATCCCTCCCCGAAAATAATAAAACTCTCCTATCCGTAATTGAGCCACCCCCTAAGGATATGCTATCCCAAGAAGTGGCTTCTAATTCCCTATACAATGAAGGGATTGCTGCTCTTCTCTTTCCCAATACTGGAAGCTGGCCCATGGCCCGGATACAGTATCGTATCATCGGGATAAACCAATAGTTTTTCCTTTATCGATGCAATTATATCCTCGAAGGAACCTCCAGGGAAATCGGTCCTACCGATAGAGCCCGCGAATAGAGTATCTCCGGTAAATAGATAGTTTTCGATATTTATGGTTATACCTCCAGGGGTATGACCCGGGGTATGGATTATCTTTATGGGTAATCCCCCAAATTCTATTTTGGTCTCCTCGTCTAATAGTATATCAGGATCAATTTCGATTTCACCCGTAGCCATTGTACTAGAGAAATTCCTATCACTGTCCCTTAACATCGGTTCATCTTCCTTATGGATTGCAACTGGTACATTAAAATAATCCCTCAACTCCGCAACACCGGCAATATGATCCGCATGTCCGTGGGTAAGGATGATATATTTAACCTTTAACCCTAAATCCTCTACCCTAGATATTATATCATCGGAATCCCCACCCGGATCGATTATAATGGCCTCCATGCTATCCGACTCATATATTAAATAGCAATTTGCCGCATATATTCCCGCCTCTAACCTTATAACCTGCAAACTAACCCCTCCTAGAATACTTTTTTACTATCTATTAATATGGTTACCGGGCCATCATTTATAAGTTCAACATCCATATCGGCCCCAAAAACCCCTTTTCCTACCTCTATGCCCTCATCTTTGCACCTAGCTACAAATTTCTCATATATATCCTCTGCAATATCCGGTCTAGCCGATGTAGAAAAACTCGGTCTCCTACCCTTTCTAACATCTCCATACAATGTAAACTGGGAAACTACTAGTATCTTTCCCTTAACATCCCTTATAGATAGATTCATCTTTCCATCATCATCTTCAAATATCCTTAATCCCAGGATCTTTCCCAGCATATATTCTAAATCATTATCATCGTCATCTTCTCCTACGCCTAGTAGTACCAGCAGGCCATTGCCTATATCGCTTACAATATCCCCATCCACCCTGACACTAGCCCTCGATACCCTTTGTACTACTGCCCTCATCCAAATCCCTCTCTTCTAATTATATAGTAACCCTATATATATCTATAATATTTTTTATCCTTCCAATCCTTCGCATCAATTCCTTTAATTGATCTATATTTCTAATCTCTAGGGTCATATTTATTATTACCCCTTTATCCTGATTGGTTCGTGCATTTAGGGATAGGAGCCCTAAATTTGAATCGGTAATTCTCTGCGTTATCTCCGTTAATAGCCCCTGTCTATCCACCGCTCGTATCTGTATCTCAACCGGATACTCTGCCTTTTCATCAATATCCCAATGGACCTCCATAAACCTCTCGGGAGTATCCACATTGATGATATTAGGACAATCCTTCCTATGGATTGATACACCCCTACCTCTAGTAATATATCCTACTATCTCATCTCCAGGAACGGGATTGCAGCATTTTGAAAATCTCACCTTTATATTATCCAATCCCTCTATACTAATTCCCTGCGTAACCGTCCTTCTTCTATCCTGTGGCTGGTGTTCCCTATCTCTGAATTCTGTATCGGGTTTACCATCCTTATCCTTATAATATTCCCTGTGAAAATCTTTCAATCTGGACATTATCTGGGCCAATGTAATACTTCCGAATCCAAGGCCAGCATATAGGTCATTTGAATTGCCTAGGCTCAACCTAGTTGCAATAACCTTCAACCAATCTTCCTTTAACATCTCGGTTAATTTATATCCCTGTCTCTTGATCTCCTTCTCCAGCATCTCCTTGCCCTTGTTGATATTTAAATCCCGTTCTTCTCGCCTAAACCATTGCCGTATCTTGTTCTTGGCTTGGCTACTCTTAACCATCTTTATCCAATCCCTACTGGGCCCATTGCTACTGGCTGAAGTCAATACCTCTACTATATTTCCATTTTTCAACTTATAATCCAATGGAACTATCCTTCCATCCACTTTAGCCCCTACACAGTTATTGCCCACGGCCGTATGAACCTTGTAGGCAAAATCAACTGGGGTCGAGCCGTTTGGTAGATTAATCACATCCCCCATGGGGGTGAATACAAATACCTCATCCGTAAATAGATCTATTTTCAATGTTTCCATAAAATCCCTAGGATCCTTGAGATCATTCTGCCATTCTAAAAGTTGTCCTAACCAAGTCAATTTCTCGTCAAAATTATCGGCCTCGACATCTCCCTCTTTATATTTCCAATGGGCTGCAATACCGTATTCTGCAGTTCTATGCATATCCCAGGTCCGTATCTGGACCTCAAAGATTTCGCCCTCCGGCCCAATCACGGTGGTATGGATAGATTGATACATATTGGGTTTCGGCATCGCTATATAATCTTTAAATCTCCCCGGGATCGGTTTCCACATGGTATGCACTATACCCAAGGTTCCATAACAGTCCTTCACCGAATCCACAATGATCCTTATAGCTGTTAAATCAAATATCTGTTCAAAGCTCTTATTCTGATATATCATCTTCTTATAGATACTATAGAAACTCTTCGGTCTACCGCTTATATCCCTAGATATATCTAGCTCACCCAATTTTTCGTCCAGTTGTTCTACTATCAGTTGAATATATGCCTCTCGTTCCTTTCTTCGCTTGGATACCCTATCAACTAAATCATAATAGCCTTCCGGATTCATATACCTTAGGGATAAATCCTCTAGTTCCCACTTTATTCTAGACATTCCCAGTCTATGGGCCAAGGGCGTATAGATTTCCAAGGTCTCCTGGGCCTTCTCTATTTTTTTAGCATCGCTCATATACTCTAAAGTCCTCATATTGTGGAGCCTATCAGCTAATTTAATAATAATAACCCTTATATCCTTGGCCATGGCTACTACCATCTTCCTCAGATTTTCGGCCTGGTTCTCCTGCTTAGTCTTATATTGCAATTTTTTTAATTTGGTTACCCCTTCAACCAGATCAGCTACTTCCTTATCAAATTCCGATACCAAATCCTCGTAGGTGATATCGGTATCCTCTATTACATCATGTAGTAACCCGGCAATAATGGTGGTGACATCCATGTTCAAATCCGCAAGTATCATGGCCACGTTGAATGGATGCACAATATATTTTTCTCCAGAATTTCTGAACTGGCCTTCATGGGCAGCTCCGGCGTATGTATGCGCCCTTATCACCTGCCCCATATCTGCGTGTGGATTATATTGCTCGATTTTCAATAGTAAATTTTCTATCATTGGATTCACCTGCCCATGTAATCATTTTCTTCTACGACTAACTCCCCCTGCCCATATATAAGGCAATATGATCTACTATATTATAGCAGATCATTATAAAATTAAGATTATTTTATCGTATTTAGGTATATTGTCAAATCTACTCCCGTTATCGATAATTTTGTATTATGATCTGCAGATTCCTATTACCCATATATTCGTTAATAGCTGGTACATATACTAGATCTAACCTTATATCATTATCGATGCCTTTATACATATTGGATACCTCTTCTTCCCCGAATATATCAGTAATTCTTGTATCAAACCGCTCTATATCTCCAAAATAAATTCCTTCCACATTCCTGCCACTCCTAGATGAGAGGATCAGTTTCAAAACGTTTCTATTGCTCCCCAATACCGTGGCCTTTTTTACCGGAATATCCCTTTCGGCAAATAGAGGCCTAGGGTTTGCCCTTCCAAAGGGTTCCAATAATTGCAATTCCTCAATCAATTTATAGTCTATATAATCCAATGGAAGATGCGCATCTATATAGATTTTTGGCAATAGATCCTCCTCCGTTAAATCGCTTTGCTCATTTAAACGATTACTCAGATCCTCCACTTTATCCATATTCATGGATAGCCCAACGGCCATAGGATGACCCCCAAACTCACCAAGCAGATCCTTGCATTTATACACCTCAGCGAAAATATTATATCCCTCTATAGATCTACCGGAGCCCTTAACCACCCCCTCATCCCTAGATTGTGTTAATACTATAGTAGGCCTATAATACCTATCCTTGACCTTACCGGCTATTATCCCCGCTATACTCTCATGGATATCGGGTTCATATACTACCAGTACATCCGAGGTGTCGAGTCCATCATGTTCTATCCTCTGAATTACCCTTTCATAGCCCTTGGCAGTCATAGCCTTCCTTTCCTCATTGAGTCCATATAATTTATCTGCATATCTCCTTGCTTCCCCTATATCATCCGTTAGGAAGAGTTCTACAGCTATATCCGCACTATCCAATCTGCCAGAGGCATTTATACATGGACCCAATATAAAGCCTAATGAATAGGTATCAATTTTCCTATTACCCAATCCAGTGGCCCTTATCAGCTCCATCATCCCTAGATTATCGCTATCATTGATCCTCTCCAAACCCTCTTTCACTATTATCCTGTTTTCATCTATTAGGTCTACAACATCGCATACGGTAGCCATTGCCGCATATTCGAGCATTTCATAGGATTCTTCTATGTCTATGCCCATTTTGTTATAAAGGGCCTGTACGAGCTTAAGAGCTACGCCTGCCCCACATAATTCCTCGAATGGATAATCGCAATCCTGCCTTTTAGGATTTATTATGGCGTTAGCATCGGGAAATTGGTACTCTCTATCTCCATCCTCTAGGTTATTATGGGGTATATCGTGATGATCAGTTATGATTACCTCCATTCCCAATTCCCTTGCGAGCTTTATAGGTTCAAATGCAGATATTCCATTATCGCAGGTAATTATGAGCCCTATACCATCCTTCTTGGCTTCCTTGACAATCCTTTTATTTATGCCATAGCCATCCGCTATTCTATGAGGTATGGCATAATCCACATATGCTCCACACCTATTTAACCCCCTGTGTAGGATAACTATTGCCGAGGTTCCGTCCTGATCATAATCCCCCACTATCCTTATTTTTTTACCCGCCTCAATGCTCGCCATTATCATATCTACCCCTAAATCCATATCCCGCATCAATTTAGGGTTATGGAGCTTATCTAGACTTGGGTGGATATAGCTATCCATCATCCCATGTTCCATAATGCCCCTGTTTACCATGATTTTAGAGAATAATATACCTACCCCAAAGGTTTGGGATATCTCCTTAAGATCTGCCTTAACATTTCTAAGAAACCATTTTTCCAAATGCCATTCACCTCTACTATACGATTATGCCGATATATTCTTGTCCGATTATAATAATTGGCCTATTTTAATCCTCCCGATCTATTTTCTCCCCTTGCTCCTGCATCGATAGCTGTAACTTCTCCTTCTCCTCTTCAATGATAGCAATCCTTTTATTCAGTTCCCTCAGTTCCTTTTTAATTTTTAAATTCTTTACTACTCCTAAAATAGCCACTATTACTGCCCCTAGGATAGATGAAACAAAGATCACAATAGCCTGTGAAACCTCCACCTTTGCAAATATAAAATCAATTAATACCTTGTCCCCATTTTTCAAAGCAAATATAGCAACAATAGTTGCGAAAAATAATGCACCAATAAACCCCTTTTCCATAATATCCCTCCTCAACTGATACTTTATTCTATCATATAGATATGTATGTAAAGCAAGGGATGATTGCATAAAACTGCCCTTAGGCAGTTTTAGTTTATATTTTTTAATTTTACCTACCTTCCAATCTCCACCAGATAGGACTAGCAATAAATAGAGATGAATAGGTGCCCGCAATTATACCAAATATTAAGGGAAGGGCCAATACCTTTACCGCCTCAACCCCTATTATATATAGAACTACCACGGCTATCAAAGTGGTAAGGGAAGTATTTATGGTTCTCGCTAACGACTTCTTTATACTATGATTGATTATATCCTCAATTGATCGCTTGGAATTTATCCTACTTTCTTCCCTAATCCTATCAAAAATCACTATGGTATCGTTGATAGAATACCCCAGTATAGTGAGTATTGCTGCAATAAACGCACTATTGGCGGGGATTCCAAAGATGGCATATACGGATAGCATTATCAATATATCATGTAATAGGGCAATGATGGCAGCGACGGCAAAATTCAATCTAAATCTCCATGTTATATATATTAACATCCCGAATGCGGCAATCAGAGATGATATCAATGCCTTCCTCTTTATCTCATCTCCCATGGTCGATTCAAACTTTTCAGATTGAAATTCTTTTTGCTCAATATCAAATTCATCTACGAATTCATTTACTATATCATCTATTTCATTATTACTAAAATCTTTATTGCTTTTAATTATTATTTCATCCCTCGCATTTCCTACATGGATAATACTAGCTTCCTTATCGAACTTATCCATTATTTCCCTAGCCTGTTCTACGGTTAAGGCCTTCCCTATTTTGATTTGTAGGGATGTTCCACCTACGAAATCGATTCCATAATTTAAGCCCCTTGTGCCCATCATTATCAGTCCTACAATAATGATTATTAATGAGATACCATAGAATATTTTCCTCTTTTTAATAATGTTCATCTCTCCACCCCTTACGCGCCATATAGCCTTGTATTATGTGTATCTATCATGTCGATGGTTAACCTCAATAGGTATTTGGTTATAAACACCGAGGTTATCATGGATGCAATTATCCCTAGTATCAGTGTAACCCCAAAGCCCTTAATAGGACCTATACCAAAATAATACAGGACCACTCCTGCTATTAAGGTAGTTATATTGGAATCTAAAACCGAGGCTAATGCTCGTTTAAACCCGTGATCTATTGAAGCCCTGATGGATTTCCCATTCCTCATCTCTTCCTTAATCCTTTCAAATATCAATACATTCGCATCTACAGCCATCCCTATGGATAATATGAGCCCGGCAATTCCAGGCAAGGTCAGTTTAACACCCAATAACTTCATCGAATATAGGACTATCAAGGTGTATATGGCTAGACCAATATCCGCTACCATACCCGGGATTTTATAATATATTAACATAAATAGAAATATGATTAGAATGGCAATCCCACCGGCCTTTATGCTTCTCTCATAGGCCTCCAGACCCAGCGATGGCCCTATACTTCTAGATTGTAATGTTTTCATTTCCACCGGTAATGCACCAGCTCTAATCAAATTAGCTAAGCCACTAGCCTCTTCTATGGTGAATTCACCACTGATGACACCCTTCCCATCACTTATGGTCTCCTCCACTATAGGGGCAGATATTATTTCCCCATCTAGCACTATATATATTATCTTGTCCTCCGGAATTTCCTTTACGGATAATTCCCTTGTGGCCTCAGCAAATTTTTTGGAGCCATCTTTATCAAATTCCAATGCTACTACCGGTGTTTCACCAAAATCGGTTTTCTGAAATCTAGCCTCCGATACCTTAATATTTTTGCCGCTAACAACCTCTTTACCATCTGGATCTATAAATTGCAACTGTGCCGTCTTACCGATCATATCTATGGCTTCCTGCGGATTGTCCACTCCAGCCAATTCTATACCTATTCTCTTGCTACCCTCTTTTACTATATTAGGTTCCGCCACTCCCAAACCATCTATCCTCCTGTTTATGACTATAATCGCTTGATCCATGGTTTTCTGGAGCTCAGCCCCCTGTAAATCCGTCTCGGCCTCCAATGTAACATAAACTCCTCCAGCTAGATCTAGGCCTAGATCTATCGAATCCTTAATCCTTGTAACCTTTAATTTTCCAATTTCAATACCCCGCAAGGATACGAATGCAGCCGAAATCACTATAGCCACAATTAGTAGAAATAGTATGAGTTTTTTGATCTTCATGACACTACCTCCCGCATAAATTTATCATTTTGTAGATTTCAATACGGTCTATATTCCGTTAATAATTCTAGTATATGTAAATCCTTGATCTTAGAGCATGGAGATTCTAAAGTATAGAATCCCAATAAATTAAAAAGGAGTGGTTAAAACCACCACCTTTATAGTTTATCCATTTTTGTACTTTTGATTTCCCATAGTACATAAGGTTTAAATGCAGATATGACAAGGGGTTTTATATACCTTTCAATCATTCCAATAGCATTGATTCTTAGACAAGTATACCATAAAATCTATATCATTTAAAGTTTTATTTTAGGTTTATTCCTATGGTGCCACCTATAATGCCTGCTGCCAATGATGCTATAAATTTTCCCACTATGTATATATCGAATATGAATGGTCTAATAAATATTAAATTTATAAGCAATATTATTAGAAAGTATGATCCGCCAATTATTCCCCCATTTAGCCAACCCTTTTCATCCACCTTCGTTGCAACATATATCCCCCCTATGGATATGCTCATGGTCATAATTATGGTGTTAATTATATGCATTTTAGATTCCTGTAAATTGGTATAGGTCAATAATACGGATGCTATTAGGATCAAACCTATGGCAATCCCAAATGATAGTATTAAGCCTTTCATAAAAAAAAATCCACGTTTTGATAGTCTATCCATCATAGTATATCCCCTCCTTATTTAAAACCTATTACCCTACGTTATGCTTTATTACAAAAACTATAATGTTTATGGATAGGGACCTTATTGCCTTTATGAACTTTAAAAAACTTCCTTTTGCAATAGCAAAGGAAGCTCTTTTTTAACTAATAATATTCAGTTGTTTCGTAGCTATTCTTTACCTACGGTACTTCCTATAGCCCACCTAGTTATTTCTAGTTTAATCCTATCGGTACCAGCCTCTATGGTAATAGTCTCATCCTTGATATTGATTATTTTCCCATATACGCCACCTATAGTTATTATCTTATCCCCAACCTTAACCGTATCTCTCATTTCCTTTATCTCATCTTGTCTTTTCTTTTGGGGTCTTATGGCAAAGAAATAGAATATAGCTAAAAAGACTATAGGTACTAAAAGGCCCCTTAAATTTGCTGGCATAATTATCTACTCTCCTTCCTCATATTTTTATTTAATATACCCATATTCCCTATAAAATTCTTCCCTATATCTTAACAATCTATCCTCTTTAATGGCCTTTCTGATATTCTCCATCAGCTTTATCAAGAAATATAGATTATGTATGGTGGCAAGCCTTGCCCCTAATATTTCATTTACATTGAATAGGTGTCGAATATAGGCTTTTGAATAGTTTGTACAGGTATAACAATCGCAATTTGGATCTAGACTGGTAAAATCCCGGGTGTATTTAGCATTCTTAATAGGCAATCTACCCTGACTTGTCATTACAGTGCCATTTCTAGCTATCCTAGTAGGCATGACACAATCAGCCATATCTATGCCCCTGATTACAGCCTCAAACAGATAATCGGGGGTGCCAACACCCATCAAATATCTCGGTTTATCCTGTGGCAGAAGCGGCGTAGTAAAATCCAATATATCGCACATCAATTCCAATGGCTCCCCAACGCTTAATCCGCCTATAGCATAGCCTGGGAAACCTATATCCACTATTTCACTAACGCTTTGCTCCCTCAGGTCCTTATACATGCCTCCCTGTATTATACCAAATAAAGCTTGTTTTTTCCAGTCTTGATGATAATCTTTACATCTTCTTGCCCATCTTGAGGTCCTTTCCATGGACTTTCTTATATATTCATGTTCTGCCGGATATGGGGCACATTCATCAAAGGCCATCATAATATCGGAACCCAAAGAGTTTTGTATCTCTATTGATTTCTCAGGGCTAATAAAATGGGTAGAGCCATCTATATGGGAACGAAATTCAACCCCTTCCTCTGTAATGGTCCGTAAATGGCCCAAGCTAAATACTTGAAACCCCCCACTATCGGTCAGTATAGGGCCATGCCAGTTCATAAATTCATGTAAACCCCCAAAATCCTCTATAAGTTTATGTCCAGGTCTCAGGTATAAATGATATGTATTGCCCAGGATTATGCTTGCACCCAGATCTCTAACCTCCTCAGGTGTCATCGCCCTTACCGTGGCCCGGGTACCTACTGGCATAAAAACTGGGGTTTCTATAATCCCATGAGGGGTTCGTATCCTTCCAAGTCTTGCATTGCTCTCGGATGATTTTTTTATTAGCTGATATTCTATAGCCACCCTATTTCCTCCTTATTTAATAAACATAGCATCGCCAAAACTAAAAAACCTGTATCTCTCATCTATTGCTTCCCTATACGCCTGCAAAATATTCTCCCTTCCGGCTAGCGCACTTACCAACATCAATAGGGTGGATTCAGGTAGATGAAAATTGGTTATCAATCCATCTATGGCTCTAAACCTATATCCGGGATAGATAAATATATCAGTCCAGCCCTTCTGTGCCCCGAGTCGGCCATCAGCACTAGCCACCGTCTCCAAAACCCTAGTCGTGGTAGTACCTACCGCTATGATCCTTCCCCCATGCTCTTTTGTCCGATTGATTATCTCTGCAGTTTCATCGGATAGGTCATAGAATTCCGAATGCATATGATGATCCCCTATATTATCAACCTTTACGGGCCTAAAGGTACCAAGACCCACATGTAGGGTTAAAGGGGCGATTTCAACTCCCATCGACCTGAGGCTATTCAATAGGTCCTCCGTAAAATGAAAGCCAGCGGTCGGTGCCGCAGCGGAACCTGCAACCCTAGAATATACCGTCTGATACCTTTCCCTATCCTCCAGCCGCATCTTGATATAGGGGGGCAAGGGCATTTCACCCAGTGTATTCAATATCTCCTTAAATATTCCATCATACTTAAAGTCTACTATCCTGGTCCCATCTTCTTCAATACTAAGTACATCGGCTTTTAACAAACCATTTCCAAATACTATCCTATTATGCGGTCTAACCTTTTTACCTGGCCTAACTAGGACAGTCCATCTATCCCCACCTACCCTATTTAACAGCAGGAATTCAATCCGTTCATCTTTCCCGTCTCGATTGCCAAATATTCGTGCAGGGATTACCCTAGTGTCGTTTAATACCAGACAATCCCCCCTATCTAAATAATCTATTATATTTCTAAACCTTCTATGTGCAATGGATCCCTTATCCTTATCCAATATCATCAATCTAGATGATTCCCTATCTTCTATCGGATATTGTGCTATCAATTCTTCCGGTAGATTGTAAAAAAAATCCTTGGTTTTCATTTCATCATTCCCTATCTTCATGTAGATCTATTCATTGGTTTTAATATTAATATCCCCATCTGTTCCTACTACCTTCTTAAAATACGCAGGATTATCGTAAGCAATATACTGATAAGCAAGCTGGATACGATCGGAAAGAAGAAGGTAAAATTACCTCTCTGAACATATATATCACCGGGTAGCCTTCCTAATCCAATTTTCTCACCGAATATCAAAACTATACCGATCAATACCAGGGATACCCCTATAATCAGTATCATTCTGCCAATGGATTCCAATCCTATCACCTCTGTTCATCTATATAGGGGATTTCAAAATGATCATAGGCATTTTTCATTACGACCCTACCTCGCGGTGTCCTATTTATAAAAGCGATCTGTAATAGATAGGGTTCATATACATCCTCTATGGTATTTCTCTCCTCCCCTGTGGCGGCTGCAATAGTATCCAATCCAACGGGTCCACCATTGAAATGCTCTATAATAGTCAATAATAGCTTCCTATCCACCTCATCCAAGCCCAACTCATCCACTTCCAGCATCTTAAGTCCCTTTTTCGCCACCCTATAATCGATCTTCCCATCTTCAACTACCTGTGCATAATCCCTTACTCTCTTTAGCAACCTATTAGCAACCCTTGGTGTGCCCCTTGATCTCTTGGCAATTTCCATGGCTCCTGCATCATCTATCATTATGTTCAATATACCGGCTGAACGCTTGACAATCCTCTGCAAACTCTCATCATCGTATAGATCCAGGTTAAGCATTACACCAAATCTATCCCTCAAAGGCGATGTTAATAGCCCGGCCCTAGTCGTTGCTCCTATGAGGGTGAACCTTGACAGATCTAACCTAACGGATCTTGCACTAGGCCCCTTGCCTATTATTATATCCAATGCATAATCCTCCATAGCAGGATATAGGATCTCCTCCACAGTTCTATCCAAACCGTGAATTTCATCTATAAATAGTACATCATCTTCGCCTAAATTTGTAAGTATGCTTGCCAAATCTCCTGGCCTTTCAATAGCAGGTCCAGATGTAATTCTCGCGTTTACTCCCATTTCATTGGCAATTATATTAGCTAGCGTAGTCTTGCCTAAGCCAGGAGGACCATATAATAATACATGATCTAGGGGTTCCCTTCTCTCCTTAGCAGCCTGTATAAATATATTTAACTTCTCCTTGACCTTTTCTTGCCCGATGTATTCAGTAATCCATTTGGGCCTTAAGGTAATTTCATTGTCTAAATCCTCCACTTGGATTGAGCTTGTAACTACCCTTTCATCCCTATCATCCATTTGAATCAATACCCCCTATTATGTAGATAGTCTTTTCAAGACCTGCCTCATAATATCCTCCGTGCTCATATCCGTAATGTCCATCTTATTCATGGCCCCCAATATCTCTCCCCGAGTATATCCCAACGATATCATACCGTGAACCGCCGCCTCAATATTGCCCGTATCCCTAATAGCAGAATCATCATAGGCAATATCGTCCTTGTCTATCCTATCCCTTAACTCCAGTATTATACGATCTGCAGTTTTAGTTCCTATACCTGGGACCCTGCATAGGGTTTGAGTATCATTATTTAGAATAGCTAATTTTGTCTGGTTCGGTGTAAGTGTCGATAATACTCCCAATGCCACCTTCGGCCCCACCCTGGAGACCAATAGGAGCATATTGAATATATCCAATTCCTCTTCCGTTTTAAATCCATATAGGCTTACCCCATCATCCCGTTGATTAAAGTATATATACATGGTAACCTCTTCATCGGGTACTATATCTACTAATGAGTTTTTGGATGTAAATATCCTATATCCAATTCCGTTATTATCCAACACCACATATTCGTCCTTGATGCTCATAACCCTACCCATTATATATTCATACAACTATATCATCCCTCATCATTTCATTTTAAACATATCCTTGAACTTTAAACAACTACTATGGCATATAGCTACTGCCAAGGCATCTGCTGCATCATCCGGCCTGGGCAATTCCCTTAAATTTAACAATATTTTAACCATTTCTTGCACCTGTTTTTTATCTGCACGGCCGTAGCCCGCCACCGCCTGTTTAACCTGTAGGGGTGTATATTCATATACCTCTATACCCCTATTGACGGCTGAAAGAATCTCAACTCCCCTTGCTTGTCCTACCTTCAGAGCTGTCTTTGCATTCTTATTAAAAAACAATTCCTCTATAGCTAGATCATCTGGCTTGTATTTATCTATAATAGATGATAATTCATCATATATTATTTTTAACCTTTTAGAAAACTGAATTTCAGCCCCTGTTCTTATACATCCATAATCTATGGCTCTATATCTATTTCCATCATATTGAATTATCCCATATCCTACTATAGCTAGTCCTGGATCGATGCCAAAGATTATCATAAGCTTCCCCTTTCATATATAATACATATTATCTTATCATATTTCCAAAGAAAAACTAAGTTAGATTTCTAACTTAGCCCTTTAACTTATGAAATTTTCCAATACATTGGACAGTTCTTCTTCACTATCTACTATTATCCCCTCTATTAGTTTTTCCTGATCTATTTTTTTCAATAGGGATATTGGATAGTCTTCAAAGGCCTTATCCAGGTGTCTCTCCCCATTTTCATCTATGCGATAGATTGCAATTTTACCGTCGGATTCACCTATTATATAATGATTCGGACACATATGTGCCCTTTCTTCTCGTAATACTATTCGCTCAATAGAGAATTCCACAATTGTGATATTGGGATAGTTCTCCTTCATATAGCCCCTATACTGCGATTCATCCATGTTAATTATCGCATCATCTGCATTATTTAATTTGGTTATATTATGATTACATGCCTTATAGAAGGTGTTTTTTTCAATAAAGGTATTCGGTGAAATATTCATACCCTCCTTGAGGATTTCCAATTCCGAATCATCTTCCTCCTCGGTAATTAATATTTCACTACTCCTTCCCCTATCCCTATCTTTCATGATCTTATATCCATAGGCAAAGCTAATTAAGGCCAGGGTCATGGAGAATAAAATGATAATAATATTATGCTTCTTCATAGATATCCCTCCAGTACCATCTAGAAGGATATTTTTCCCATTATCAGATATTTTATACATTATGTATATATCCCGAGTAGGTTCCCCTATCTATTCGATTAATTGAGATTATGAATACCTATTGAGCACCCTATCGTTAATCCCCAGCCAATTGGCTTCCAGGTATATATTTACAACATTTTTAATTATGGTATCCACTATTATTTCATACATTCTATTCAATTCCATAGTAGTTAGCAGCGGTTCTTCCCTTATATTCATTCTACCATGTTCAAATTCAATTGTAAGCTGCTTATCCATATACCTATTTAAATTATATACTTTTTTTTTGATTACCTTATTACAGTATGTAATGATAAAGTTATTTAAAAACTTTGATTCCCTTTCCTGATCCCTAATTTCATTTTCAGTATATTCCCTGAAGTTCCTAATTTCCTCTAGATGTATATCGTAATGAAATAAAAAATTCTTTTCATAGACCGTTTCTATTGAAAAGTGTTTAATACTCTTTCCTTCTAAGATATTGGCCCATTTAATATTATGATATCCATTTTTATAGCCCTCCAGGTATACGATCAGTTCCAGTCTATCAATATCTTCATGTAATAGTAGGGAAATATTATTCGAGATAAATTCCCTATCCTTTTTATAGATCAATTGTCTATTAATTCGCTTCCTTATAGCCCTAGTGCTTATATATTTGGGATATATATTTGCCATATTATCCTCTAGATCATAGAGGTTCAGAAGGATATGTATTGAGTTAATATCGTTTTTATACAGAAATTTATATTGTAGAGCTTCATACATCTTGTACAGATCAACCTTAACTAAAACCAAACTATATCCCTCCTCTTAGCAATTGTTTCCAAATAAATAGAGGATTAAACCATTTTTATTATTTTTATTTGACAGCATATCCTATTATACTACAATAGGTTTATATATTGTAATATAAAATGCAATTTGTGCATAAAGTCTTACACAGAATATTCGCAGGAAAAAGGCATTGAAATACTTCAATGCCTAATCCATCATTGTTTCCTCATCAAGATCGTAATTATAGCTTCATAATCTAGATTATATGGAATCATATGATTGCCAGCCCTTAAATGCTTGTCTACATTCTTCGCTTTCGCATACTGACTAAAGCTTTTCGCATTGTCTATCAATTCCAGTTCATACAGTCTCTGGGCTATTACCATCAATGTATCCCCGGCTTGTACCGTAACCTCTATCCCCTTTTCGCTATCCTTATCTAATTCCTTATTGGGTTTCTCTTTCGTAGAGTCTACATCTATACTCTCCTTTACAAAGACCATGCCTAGGTCCTTGGCCCTCGATGTAATTTCCTCATCCGAATATTCAATATATTCTATAGCAGGATAGAAAGTATGGATGGTATTGGCTATGGTAATACCTATGCCTATTCCTAAAACCAAAAATAATAATTTAGATCTATTATACATATCTAAATCCTTTCACCTTTTGAATTCATTGTAACATAGAATAGGATCTAAAGTAAAAATATATCTTCCATCTTACATTGGTTTACTATAGATTCTGTCCAGATAGAAGCCTGAACCTCCCCAATATGCCTTTTTTCTAGAAAAAACATACATATTCTAGATTGGCCAATTCCACCACCTATAGTAAGCGGTAATTTGTTTTCCACTAACATCTTATGATATGGCAATTTCAATCGTTCTTCTGCCCCAGCTTCTCGCAATTGCCTTTTTAGGGCCTCCGTATCCACCCTTATACCCATACTAGATAGTTCCAATGCCTCCCCTAGTATTGGGTTCCAAAACAATATATCTCCGTTTAGTTGCCAATCATCATAGTCGGGAGATCTAATATCATGAGGTATTCCAGATTTTAATTTCTTCCCAATCTTCATCAGAAAGACTGCCTTATATTTTCTACATACCAAATTTTCCCTTTCTTCGGGTTCATGGTCGGGATACATATCCTCCAATTCTTGGGTGGTGATAAATTTAATCCGATCCGGTAGCTTAGGTTGAAGATGGGGATATTCGGAGATTGTTTTCTCTTCGGTTTCCTTAAATACCCTGTAGATTTCCTCCACCGTATCCCTCAGGTATTGTTCGTTTCTATCACTATCCAGTATTATTTTTTCCCAATCCCATTGATCAACATATATAGAATGTGTGGGGTCTAAAACCTCATCTGGTCTGATCGCATCCATATCCGCATAGATCCCCTCACCAGCCTCAAATTCATACCACTTTAATGCCATCCTCTTCCACTTTGCAAGGGATTGGACTATCTCAATTCGTTTCCCATACCTTGTCATATTAAATGAGACTGGCATTTCCACCCCGGTTAAATTATCATTCAATCCGCTATCAGATTTAACAAATAATGGAGCAGACACCCTTATCAGATTTAGTTTATCTGCCAAATTAGTTTCAAAATTATCTTTAATCATCTTTATAGCTATCTGTGTTTCCTTGATTCCTAACTCCAACATTTACCCCTCCTTAAAATAAAAAAACTTCCATCCAAAAGGACGAAAGTTTAACTTCCGTGGTACCACCTTAATTAGCAAATAAATGGCTCACTTACATCGGTACAGATAATAATCGATACCGTATAATTTCTAACGGGTTATAACCGCCTAAGCCTACTCTCCTATTATATATGGATTTTGGTTAGAAGCTCAGGGATGTTCTTCATCCATAATTCCGTATCGGGATTCCACCATTGCCCGACTCTCTCTAACTTCCTTAAGGATTACTCTTCCCTTCCCAGCTAATATATTTATTATATTGATTTATAATTCTATTATACAATGAATTATTTGTCAACACAATCTATTGGTTTTTATCGATTAATGATTTAAATAATCTATCGATATATCGGTGTCTATCCCTAGTCCCTTCCTCATCCACTACAAACCTATCATCAATATATCTAACCATATCCCCCTCTTTGGCATCCTTGGGAAACAATTCCCTATCAAATGTTAATATGCCATCCTTATCTATCTCTAACAATACCTTGTCGCTTTCAAAACGATCAATTATACCTTTCATCAATTTCCTCCCTCTTTTATACATACCTTATGGGGTCTATATCCCCTTTGTTTGGCTTCTTCTATGGATTCAAATATAATTCGATTCCCTTCCTTCGGTAAAGACTTGCAGTTCATATGGTGAAATACCTTGGTATTCTGGTTGCCAATATACTGCCCTTTAATACTATCCCCAGCACCTAGATTCTCTTCCCATTTCAATTCCTTCCCATCAGAGATAAGTATAATATCCCCCAATTCATCGGTTCTCATTATCTGTGAGTCTATCTTCTGAAGCCTATTTAGTGTTTCCCTATGGGGATGGCCGTATGTATTCCCCTTCCCCACGCTGATTATTGAATAATCTGGATCAACAGCAATTAAAAATTCTTCCATTGAGGAAGTTTTACCCCCATGATGTCCAATTCTGAGTACATCTGCCGCAAGATCATATCCTAATTCCACCATTTCCCTTTCGGAATTCTTTTCTGCATCACCTGTGATAATTATAGAATTATATCCATATTCTATCTTAGTCACTATTGAGAAATCATTTAAGCCTGAGTAGTTATCTGTATTTGGGGCCAATATACTATATTTTAATTTTCCCCCATCTATGATCACGTCTCCACCTTTTGCTAAATGGATTGTGAGGTCTTTATTTTCTAATTCTAACAATAGTTCTTCGAATATGAGTGTATTGGTAGTCTTCTCCGGCATATATACCCTATTCACATCAAAGTTTCTTATTACCTCTGGTAATCCCCCTATATGGTCTTCGTGAGGATGGGTTGCGATTAAATAATCTATTTTATCTATACCTAGATCATTTATATATTCTACTACCCTGTCCCCCGCTCCCCTAGTTCCCGCATCTATCAAAGAGGTTTTCCCATTGGGGAATTCGATAAAGGTGCTATCGCCCTGGCCAACATCTATAAAATGTACCCGTAATCCGCTTGCATAGTCCTCAGACGTATGCGAAATTGGGCCACCGCACCCCGTTAAAATAATACCTATTATTAAGATAACCGATATCAATGAATGAATTCTGTATCTTCTCATAAGACTAGTCTCCCTATCATATTATATTAATGGTTAAACAATATTACTATCTAGTATATTTAAACTCTATTTTAACTATGCCTTGATCATCATTTATTGCATATCCATATTCCCCTATACCAATCGAATTGACCCTGCCCTGCACTATTCCATTTATAATTCTAGGAAGGTCATATACCTCGATATCATAATCTAGCACTTTTATCGCTAAAGCTCTATCGCCATTTAGCAATGATTGTTCGACCCTATCATAGAATTGGTTATAGTTATCCGCTATAAGCCCATTATAATGATAATAATTATGCTTGTTGCTATTACACTCGGGGTAGGCCTCCCTATCCCAGGTATGTGTCTTTTCAATGTCCTCATCCCTTAAATTAAAATAATCATAAATTATGACATCTGCCCCATCCTCGGTTACTGGATCATTCCATGTTGCATCTAGGTGATAATAGTATCCATCGATTTTAATGATATTCCATGCATGATTATCATAGGTAGTTTCGCCAACTACAACTATAGATTCGATATCTATGGCGTCTAATAAGTATTTCATCGTCTTTGCATACCCACCACATAATGCAACGCCTTCACCTAATACTCCATAGACCGTGTGGGATTCTTCCGGTACCGGCTCATTATTTATATATCTTCTATCGTATCTGGTCTCATCTATTACATAATCGTGTATCCTTTTAACCCTTTCATATTCCGACATATCCGGTCTAATCAATTTCTCTATTATTCTATCCCGTCGCCTCCTAATTATATTCCGATGTAGCTTTATATCCTCAGCTGATTTACTATATTCAAAAAACAATTTTCCTCTACCGTATCTAGCACCTTTATAATACATAATTTCGGGATTTCTGGCCAATGCACTTTCAATAACATTGGATAAAAATTCCTCATCTCCTAATAGTCTATTATCTACCTTAATGGAATCCTCCACCCCTAGTAGACCCTGCTCTATCCTCTGCAGTAGTTCATCCTCATCAAATTCTGCATCCGTGGATAATTTCCCTGTTTCTCCCATCGTATCATCGATTGATCTTCCCATAAACCCTAGTCTATTATGTAGGCCAAAATGGCCTTTTATAAATAATGATATGGAGTAGAAGATAATACCGAGTATTAATATCTTTAATAATCTTTTAAACATATTATTATCCCCTTTGCGTTTTAAAAGACCCTCTTATCCTAAGATAAGAAGGTCCCCTAAAATTCTAAAGCGAGACTACTATGAATTTCCTCACTATATGCATTGACGGTATCAATGATAAAATAGCATATCTTTAGATTGAGCGATAGCGCGAAATTCAAATCCTGCTTATATCCAGTTTTTAATGAATATTCCTCCACTACATCTTCTATATATGTCTTAATAATATGATTCAATTTTATTATTCGTTCCTGAAAAATATCTATATCATCGACCGTTATAACGTTTCTTTTGAAATCATGATAAGGAGAATATTCATTTAATCTTGATTCATAATTTATATGTTTCATCACATTATTGCTAGTAAAAGTCCACCGTTCGGCATGTGGTAAACAAACATAATCACTTAAATAATGGGATATAATTCCTATTTTTTTACTTAATATTTTCATAGCTATAGGATCCATACCAGGATTAATATCTACATATCTACTTATCAATATCAATTTAGTTATTTCTTTTACCACATAGTTTAGACTTTCCTTTTTATAATGCCTTCGTAGTCTATATTGAGGCAATATATCGGGGAGTACCGAGCCCCACAGTAATCTACTTTCATCTAATTTTATTCCATATATATTATAGATATTCTCATGAATATTTCTTGCAACTATCTTATGAGTATCTGCAAAGATTTTAAACACACCTTTCAAGTATAATTTGTGACCTTACATAATGCTATAATAGACAACCTGAAAAGTCAACATAAATGATTTTATATTGGATTATCTAGTCGAGCTTATTACATATCGTACCATCCAATATATCCTTATAAAGTAAATAGTCATCCTTGCTAAATAATACAAACATTACCCTTTCAATCCCGGCTTCATTATCGACGAAATCCATTACGGCTTTAACAGCTATATGACATGCCTCTTGTTTTGGATAAGCATAAACCCCTGTGGATATAGATGGGAAGGCTATTGTTTTAAGGTTATACTCCGCTAACAATTTCAATGAATTATAGTATGCTCTATATAGCAGCTCGCTTTCCCCCTGTTTCCCATCCTTATATATAGGTCCTACCGTATGAATGACATATTTGCTAGGCATATTACCTGCTGTTGTTATCCTAGCTTCCCCTGTTGGACAACCCCCTATCCTCTTACATTGTTCGAGTATCATAGGACCCCCAGCTCTGTGGATAGCGCCGTCTACCCCTCCCCCGCCTAAAAGAGTGTTGTTGGCTGCGTTTACTATGGCATCAGATTCTATCTTAGTAATATCACCTTCTACTATTGAGATATTGACCCCTCTATACTTATACATGGCTCATCCCCCAATGCTACTTATTTTCCGAGTCTATCAAGAATCATATGATAGATCATCAGGTAATTGCCGATGACAATTCACCCGGATATATTATATGCCTATTTTACCATAACCATGTAATTATATCCAATTAGCAACTGTAAACTATTAGACATAGAAAACTTGTAAGATCATTTTCAGCTAATAACATTATTCCTGAATAAAGATTAGATTGATTGAGTAAAAACCCAATCAATCCAGTCCCTACCGATTTCCTATTTTCATCATCGTTGGATCCTTGATAACTTCGTATCCACCCATGGCTGCAATGGTAACCAACACCGAATTTATCACCGTGAGTATAATACCTTCTAATCCACCCGTATTTCTGGCAAATATGAATGTCAGTATCAATGCCACTATAAATGCATATAATCTGACATAGCTATCACCTAATTGTTTTTTTATTATCCATTTTGTAAATTGAACTATAAGAGAAGTAACCCCGACTAGGCCTACAAATGTAGTTAATACCTTTGCAGACATTAGATCATTAAACATACCTATCCCCCTTAATTGCAAATATTCCATTTAATCCTTTCTTGTCATTTCTATTATATTCATAGGCCGTTGCAATCTATTCCATATAGTTGTAAAAACATAAAAATAGACATAAAAATAAGCTAGGATGCGCATTCCTAGCTGTTCTCCTTGGTGTACCTAGGAGGACTCGAACCTCCAACCTTCTGATTCGTAGTCAGACACTCTATCCAGTTGAGCTATAGGTACTAAAAGTATGGAGGCGACACCCAGATTTGAACTGGGGATAAAGGTTTTGCAGACCTCTGCCTTACCACTTGGCTATGCCGCCACATATTAAAATGGAGCGGAAAACGGGATTCGAACCCGCGACCCTCGCCTTGGCAAGGCGATGCTCTACCACTGAGCCATTTCCGC